>JAPUIP010000582.1 GCA_027296925.1 Candidatus Poribacteria bacterium
CCATCAAGCGCAAGCACCCGAAAACCGTTCGTGAATTGGCCAAACAGCTTAAACTGCCGAGACGCGAAATCTCAGCTGAGATTCGTACGCTTGCAAACTTAGGGTTCATTGATGCAAAACCGTGTGCGTCATCCAACCACAAGACGGATACGGCAAATGAGGATTCTATTACCATCGCGATACCGCTGTAGCACAGTCGTTTGATGATTAGTAGCTCGTAGTTGACCCCGTCAAATTTAGCACTGAAGGTACGCTATCAAGCTAACCACCGAAAATCAGAGCGGCGAGAAAAGGTTTACTTTCCAGATTCAATTGTAAACCTTAGCGAATAGAAAAGAGTAATTGGCTTTGTTAACCTAGACGACGGGGTCCCGCCCGCCGCCCGGCTTACCCTACTCGGTTTTGTAGTGGAGGCGGGTTGGCGCCGTTGAGCGTGATGGTAACGTTGCTTAAATATTTTGTGGCATCTGTCATCGCGTAAGAATTATAGCGGTATGCCGGATCTGGATGGACCACCACGCCCCCAATTCTCGCTATCCTCGTCATCTTCTTTGTTATCGTCCCCTTTGTATCGGCCTCGCGTGTACTGACTCTGAACCGCACGAGCGGACAATTCCGCCAGAAATTCGACATCCTGAACATCGAAAATATCAATGTTATCAGGGACTTTGAATTCGTATTCAAAATATCCGGTTCCTGAATAGAGGCCGCCGACCTTAGCGTATCGCATCCTTTTTCGACAAGGTGCTTTATTATCAAGGCGGCACCAAGCCCCTTCGAAGAACCTGTTAAGACGACCACTCTATCTTCACTCATTTTTCCTCCGATACTTGTATGCCTTTTGGTTATGATTCTCTGCTGAGGTCAATCGCATACTCTCTGAGAGCGTCATCGTCGATTTCAACACCAAAACCAGGCCCCTCAGGCACAGCCAGACAGCCATCCACGGCTTTTAGCGGTTCGGTTAAAATTGAACCGTCAACCTGTGTCAATTCAGTAAATTCACTGGCAATCGGATGGATACGCATGGACGCGGCGAGATGAATCTTTGCAACAGCAGACACCCCCGGTTCCAACTCTGTCCCGGCAATGCAGGGCATACCAACCGCCTCCGCCACGGCCTCTATTTTCTTGGCAAGATGCAATCCACACGTTTTGGCGATTTTGAGATTAAGGAGATCGACAGCCTCATAGTCGTGTAGTTTAATGGCATCCTGCGGCGTCCAGATACTCTCATCGGCCATAAGCGGAACCGTGATATTTCGGCGGATATGAGCCATGCCTTTAAAATCCCAGGTGGGAATCGGTTGTTCAAGCAACTGCAAATTGCAATCTTCGATGGCACGCATCACACGTATGGTGCCCATCGTATCCCATGCCGCATTGGGGTCAAGTCGTAGTTCCGCATCACTACCGACCGCTTCTCGAACCGCTTTGATACGATGGATGTCCAGATTCATGTCGTCGGAACCTTTAATCTTGATGACTTTGATTCCCATTTTCAAGACATTTTGAGCACTTTCCGCCATCACTTGGGGGGTATCGATGCCAATCTCGCTTGCCACCGGCACCTTGTCACGGAATTTGCCACCTAAAAGTTTATAAACCGGAATATTGAGTCTTTTGCCGACCAGATCATGCAAGGCAAGATCTATACCTTCCTTGACGCAAGTAATCCGTGCCAGATTCCGATCCATAATCTGCATGATGCGATTTATATTGAAAGCATCCTCACCGATGATCCTCGGCACTGCATACTTAAGAATGATTGAATTGATGGACTCCAATGTCTCGCCGTAGAATTTCGGCTCCCAGGTGCAGGCTTCACCGATGCCTATATACCCCTCATCGGTATGAATTTTAATCAGAACAGCATTCGATTGAGTGAACCCGGTATAGGCGTCGGCGAAGTTTCTTACCGGAATGCCGTACGGAACGGTCTCGACTTTCGTAATTTCCATGGACTGACTCCTTGTTCTTTTACCCACTTCAGTTGCACACGAATCCCGTCCAAATCAGGGGCCTGATAGCGACAAAGTATTGATCATCTCTGAAACTTGGATTACTGCAACTGCTGATGTAGATAGGCGTAAACCAGCGCGTTCCTGAAAGCGCGTTGTGCATTGGTTGTCGCTGCTGCGTGTCCACCCTCAATGTTCTCGTAATAATAGACGTCGTGTCCCATCTCAAGCATCTTGGCGACCATCTTTCTGGCATGTCCCGGATGGACGCGGTCGTCACGTGTTGAAGTATTGAAAAACACCTTCGGATACTTTTTCCCGGCCACGACATTATGATAGGGTGAGTATTTCTTAATGTATGCCCACTCGTCCGGCTTGTCCGGATTACCGTACTCCGCCATCCAGCTTGCGCCGGCGAACAGTTTATTGAACCGTTTCATATCTAGCAGGGGTACCGAACATACGACGGCATTGAACAGATCAGGCCGTTGGGTGAATGCAACCCCAACTAACAGTCCACCGTTACTGCCTCCCATGATGCCAAGATGCTGGGGTGAAGTGGTTTTTTGCACAATTAAGTCTTCAGCGACCGCAATAAAATCATCGTATGCTCGCTGACGGTTTTCTTTCAAGGCGGCATGATGCCATTTCGGGCCGAACTCGCCTCCGCCGCGAATATTTGCCAGAACGTAAACACCGCCTCGTTCCAACCACGCCTGCCCGGTGATTGCGGAATACTCAGGCTGCATTGGAATCTCAAAACCACCATACCCATAGAGCAAAGTCGGATTGTTGCCACCGAACTGCGTATCTTTTGCATGCACCACAAAATAAGGGATCGGCGTACCATCTTTGGAGGTCGCTTCAAATTGCTTGACCTCAAACTTGGCAGCGTCAAAGAAAGCGGGTAGACTTTTGAGTTGACCGACTTGGTTCTCGTCGGAGACGAGATAAAGGCTAGAAGGCGTCAAAAAGTCTGTGTATGTGAAAAAGTAGCGGTCGCTGTTCTCATCGGTACTACCTACAGAAATAGTCCCATAGTCCGGCGTGTCCACCCGCTGTTTTTGCCACTGTCCGTCCCTAAAGTGAAATGCATAAAGCTCACTGCGTACGTCGTTTAGCATATTCACCAGGAGCAGATTCTTCGTCGTAGAAACAGAGACGATGCTCGAACGTTCATCCGGTTCGACGATGACAACAAAATCACGGTTTCCATCGCGGAATAGATCGTAGTCAATGCCGATGAGCGAGCCCTGTTTATATGTGGTACCATCCACAGTCCAGTCTGTTTTGAGGTGAACCAACAGTTGATTCTTGAAAAAGCCTCTGAAATCGGCGTCCTCTGGATAATCCAGCTTAAACAATTCCCCGTCTTCAATAACATATACGTGGGATTTATAAAACGTGATGCTATGATAAACAATGTCGTATTGCCGCTCTGGGGTATTGATAACGCCCGGCCACACGGCCACATCTGCCGGTTCGGCGACGAAAATCGTTCTGGCTTCACTCAGCGGCGTTCCCCGTTCCCACTCTTTGACGATACGCGGATAGCCAGAATCAGTCGTTGTTCCCTCGCCAAAATTCGTGGTGATATACAACGTATCCTGATTCTTCCACTGAACGGAGCATTTCGCTTCAGGCACGAAAAATCCATCCTTGACAAACGTCTTTTTCTCAACATCAAATTCACGCTGTTCCACAGCATCCCCGCCACCACGAGAGAGCGAGACCATACATAAATCGTAGTTCGGATAAAGCGCCGTTGAGCCTTTGAATACCCACTTTTTCCCCTCTTCTACAGAGAGCGCATCTATGTCTAGCAGGATTTCCCATTGTGGGTCATCCTTACGGTATTCCTCCAATGTCGTACGCCTCCAGATTCCCCGTTCGTTCTTTTCGTCCTGCCAGAAGTTGTACAGCCATGCGTCGCGAAAACTCGGATAGGCAATCCGTTCTTTAGCGTTCAATATTTCCAGACTGCCGTCATAAATTTCCTGAAATGCCGGATACGCTTTAAGTGCTTGTTCGGTGACATCGTTTCTTGAGCGAACCCACGCCAACGCTTTTTCGTCCTCAACGCCCTCCAACCAGATATACGGGTCCTTATGCGGCGTTGCAACAGAGAAAGTGGACGGGGAACTGCAGGTGATCGCCGTTAGTATCATTAGGTGAGGTACTCTCATAATCTCCTCCTCTGAAGGTTGTTCAACATGCCAGAAAATCACCCGTAGGTGAAGTGAGTGTTCATTTCTGTTTCAAAGAATTCTTGCTTTCATCCAACCGGCCGTATTGTGAAAATTGACCACGGCGCTCCCGGGCGGTACAAGCGCATCGCAAGCATCACGAGTATCGTCATCCAGTTCCAAGATCCGCTGGCATGTATTGCCCCCCAGGAGGCGCTCTATCGCTTGGATCGGGGCGGGGAACCAATGAGGGGCGTGAGTCGAAGTGAAGATGACGTATCCAGCTCCCGTCTCGGAGATCATGTCGGCGAAAGCGCTGACGTCGAAGTCGCGCACCGCATCGGGAAAAGCTCTCTGTGACCCACGCCTCGGTTGCGTCCGAGCGGTCCAATGGAACGTCACACCGTACCGTACTTCGCTGCGACAAACCAGTCGGTGTTGGCACGCATTTTTCTCGCCCTCTCGCTCGCGGCAGCAATCATGTCCGTCGTAGCTAGGGGTGTCAGTTCCAGCGTGTACAAACGCATCGCTTCCCCAGTCGCTGGCTTCTTGGTGGCACGAAGCTCAATTGTGCATCTGCCCTTGGGTAAGTGCAACGTCTACATTATCGTCAACGCCATGTTTATCCCCTCCCACTGCCTGAGTCTCAATCAGGGAAGCCCCCGCGGTATCGCCAAAAGCATTTGCATCCCATCGTTAACGCTTCAACGTCGCGTGAAATCAGGCTTCGGAGCGGAGTTGTGTATGCCTTCCTGTCGCCACAGAGTTGCGCTCGTATTTCGCCCAGTTCATTCGACCAAGCCTGCTGGTGAGGTAGGGATAGAGCCGAAGCCAATGAAGGCTTTTTGGGAATCGAACGCTTAGGTCAACAACAGCTACGCATAAAAGGCGATTCGGTCGGAGGAAAATATCGGCTATATCATACCACAATCGAAGTACTGAGACAATAACTCGTCATCGTCCGTTATCAACGTATCAATGGAAAACCCAGTCTCACGTCGAATAATATATTATTATCAGCATTTTTGCCCCAATTTGTTCCAATGATGTAATGATAACCCGCAAGTTTTCCGATCTTATCATGTATTTAGAGTCAGAGGCA
>JAPUIP010000583.1 GCA_027296925.1 Candidatus Poribacteria bacterium
GTTGGTGTGCCGGGAATCACATAGTTTCGTCCTCGTAGAAAGGCTTCCAGACCGACCTCAGCCACTTTGTCGGGCGTTTCAGCTTTCTGCATCTTTGTGTCGTCGGCATTGGCAACGTCGGCAAAATGGGTAGAGGTGTTGCCAGGGCAGAGCGCAAGAATCGTCAACCCATGTTCACGATATTCTCCCCAGAGCGCCTCGGAGAAACTGAGGACAAACGCCTTCGTCGCGCTGTAGGTGGCGACATAAGGGAGCGGCTGAAACGCCGCTGTTGAAGCGACGTTGATGATTCCGCCATCCCCCCGCTTCAGCATGGCAGGCAGGAGGAGATGCGTCAGACTCACCAGCGCATTAATATTGAGATTCAGCATATCTTGATAGCGCTGGTAATTGACGTCCAGGAAATGTCCCCACTTCCCAAACCCGGCATTGTTGATTAGGACATCCACAGGCAGCCCTGCGAACTGGATCTGTATAAACAAGCGTTGCGGCATATCTGGGCGGCTGAGATCGCCGGGGAAAACGTGCGCGTCGATGGCGTGTTTCTCTGACAATTCGCCGGCGATCTGACGCAATTTATCCCCCGAACGCGCGGTGAGGATGAGATTCGCGCCTCGATTTGCAAGATTACGGGCGAACGCTTCCCCGATGCCAGATGAAGCGCCTGTGATCAAGACAGTTGCCCCTTTGAACGATTTCATCAGCATTTCTCCGAATAGATTACTTTATCACAGCGAGCTCCCTGGCGCGAAGCACGGGGCTGTTCAGGACTTCCGGATTGACCACCGATTCAGGCATCTGTCCGGTTAATACCCTTGCGACTTCTCTTGCCGCGGTCACCTCAAGGTCGTAAATTGCCTCTTCGGATACAAACGCCGCATGTGGTGTCCAGATGACATTGTCCAACTCAAGCAATGGCTCATCAGACCGCGGTGGCTCTTCAGGAAAAACATCGAGACCAGCGCCCGCAATCCACCCTTCTGTTAACGCGGTGTGGAGCGCACCGGTTTCAATAATACCTCCCCGTGCTGTATTGATGACATACGCCGTCGGCTTCATCTGACGAAATGCTTTCTCATCAAGTAACCCCTCCGTTTCGTCAGTTAGCGGAGCGTGGATGGTGATGAAATCAGATTCCGCCAGTAATTCCGGGAAATCGACCACCGTAACGCCTTGCGCTTGCGCCACCTGATCAGAAACTCGTGGTGAGTATACGAGAATTTCCAGACCGAACGCTTTTGCTTTCGGCGCGATCGCCTTCCCGATTCTGCCAAACCCAATGATACCAAGTTTTTGTCCACGGAGGCGGCGCATCGGCGGTACAACATCTCGAATCCAGTTTCCGCTTTTGACTCGGCGATCGAATACAGGGGTTCTTCGCGCACACGCCAGTAGCAGCGCCATCGCGTGATCGGAGACTTCATCAACGCAGTAAGCGGGGACATTTGTCACTGCAATTCCCAATGTTGTTGCTGTATCTACATCGATGTTGTCCAGTCCAATGCCACATCGACCGATAACTTTGCATCGGTGAGCCGCTTTGATGACCGCCGCAGTTACCTGCGCCCAAGTCGTGAGTATACCGTCGACCTGAGACGCCAGGTCGATAAATTCCGCTTCAGTTCCTGTCTGTGCAACGATCAATTCGGTATCGATTTCTGCTAAGACTTGCCGCTCCGGCTCGACGGAGGGCCAGGCGTAATCCGTCATCAGCACTTTATATTTGAAAGACATACGTATTAATCCTCTTCTGCACGCAAACACCCATTCCGTTTGGGTACGAGCGCTTCGCCAAGGTAAATTAATAGTCAGATCCATTCATCGGCATTCACAACATACGCAGAGCCGCATACGTTATTAATTATACTATAGCACAGGTGTGAGTCGAAAGCAATCGTGACGATCGCACTCCCTTGAAAAGGGTTTGGTTTTGTGGTATCATGCTGAAGATTGCCAATACAGCTAGAAACCACCGCGATTATTCACCCTGTCGCCACCGGACTTTCGGCAGATAATGTTGAAAGCCCGTGCACACAGTTTTGCGGAACCGGAGTTTCGACATCCGTTTTCTTCTATCATACGTTTGGAGGTTCATTATGGGAAGTGCCGTGATTTTACCCGATAATTTTGCAGACTATTTCACCATCGCAAACGCGCCACAGCGATTTAAGGAAGCATCAGAAGTCGGCGAAAAGATCTCCTCGGCAGGCATCCAACTGCTGACCAATCTAGACCACGCGGCGATCTTTTGCGATCCGCCGTATCTCGTCGCCGGTCCGTTGAAACAGCTTGGCTATATCTCCGGTTGGGATGCCCGTTGCTACCCCTCGCCGGTCGATGGCTGCGACTATATCAATGTCTCCGCAAGATTGCCGGAGGATAGTCCCATGCAAAATAAAGGCTGGTTCGACTACGTCGCGGTCGTCCATCCTGTCGATGAAGAGGCCCAGGAACATATGCTGAGTCAAGGCTATGGCAACCCTTTCATCCATCATCTGACGTGGGGAATCGTTGCCCCTGAACGCGCTACCGGTGAGAGCGATTTCGACTACTCCAGCCGGGTTGTGCCTTTTACGGTTAAAACGCGAGCCGTAATTGCGGAAGTGATTGGCGATGAACCCGGAACGCTGATCATCGCTTTGCCGCAGGAAGTTATTGACCATCCGGATTTCGCGGATGCGCTGCCGGCGTGGGTTAAGGGATTGGCATCAGATCAGTACCAGGTTGAATCGATGCAGGGTGGTGGATTTCTGATTCAGTTTTTTGTTCTGACCGGCGGACGAATTGAAGTTGCACTCAGATCTGGGACAACGCAGACCTTCAATCCGAAAAGCGTGACCAAGATCTCCAAGGACGAGATCAGCGCCGTGCAGGGCGATAATTGAAAATTGTGTCATTTGCAGATTCGTTGACTCGGCGATTGGCTTATTTTCATGGAGAAACCGAATATGCATGAAACCAAACGTAAGGCGTTTATGCAAAAAATCAAGGGAGGTGTCGCGATCTTCCCAAGCGCGTTGCCGGCAGTCCGCACGCACAGTACCGAGCACAAGTACCGCCAGGACAGCTATTTCTACTATTTGACCGGCTTTGAGGAACCTGGGGCGATTTGCGTCATCGCTCCCGACCACCCTGAACATCAATATGTTTTATTTGTCCGTCCGCGTGTTCCTGACCGGGAGGTATGGACAGGTAAACGGGCGGGCGTTGAGGGGGCCAAAGCACACTTCGGCGCGGACGAAGCCTATCCGATCGAGGAATTCGATGAGAAGATCGGCGAATATCTCGACAAGACAGACCGGCTCTACTACAGCTTCGGATCAGACGAAGCGTTTAACCGGAAAATTATCGAGCTCCTCAAACGATACAGCCGGCACCGCCTCCGCGAGGGCACCGGTCCGAATACCGTAATCGACTCCGGCGAAATCCTCGCCGAGATGCGTCTCATCAAAGATGAAGCGGAGCTCAAACGCATTCGTCGCGCCACAGAAATTAGTGTTGAAGCCCATCTTGCAGCGATGAAGGCGACCCGTCCCGGTGTATACGAATACGAATTGGAAGCGCTGATCGATTCGATCTTTCGTCAACACGAAGGGAGTTATCCGGCATTTCCAACGATTGTGGCAAGTGGCGCAAATGCGACGACGCTGCACTATACGGCGAATGACTGCCAGATCGGTGACGGCGATCTGTTGCTGATTGATGCAGGGTGTGAATACAAATATTATAATGGCGATATTACGCGGACATTCCCCGCAAACGGAAAGTTTACCGATGTCCAGCGCGAAGTCTACGAGCTCGTGCTCGATGTGCAACTGGCTGTGATCGAAACCATCCGCCCCGGCGTATCGATTAACGAACCCTACCAA
>JAPUIP010000584.1 GCA_027296925.1 Candidatus Poribacteria bacterium
GGGGGAGAGCGCTTCCCCCTTTGGAAAAGGGGGATTGAGGGGGATTTGAGAATGGGCTCATCTGAAACTCAAAACCGTATGAGTATCACCGCCGGGGGAAGAACGTATCAATTCCCGCCTCAATGTCATCGATGGGATGACCGTGCTGTTGTTCGTAACTTTCGTGCGTTTCCCGTTCGGTTTCGGTGAAATCGGTCAGCGGAAAAGTCAAGGTCTCGCGGCTTCGCCTGGCGGATTCACTCATGGCGATGCTCATCTCCTGATCCTGCCGCCCACGCTGTGCCCCATATTCCGGCTCCGTGTCATTGATGACCGCATTGGCGATACTCAGCAGTTCGTCAGCGACCGCGATCTGACCTTCGGAGAGCGGATACCTTTTTAACGAGTTGTCCCACGTGATGACCCCATCCCGGAGGGTGAGCTCAATCTTTTCAATCACCTCCACGCCATCTACATCGATTATCGTGCGCTTTGGCTGATAGCCTACGCTTCTCGCACCGTTTTCCAGATCTTCCGGGTGCACGATGTGAATCTCCTCACCGACAATTGTTCCTTCGCTGCCATCAATCTGCGAAATGCCGCCCTGGCCCCGTCCAAGAGAACGCGCGTGGATGACGTTGGAGTAGACCATCAACGCCGTGGCATTGTTATCAAATTCCAGAAAGCCGAGTGTCCAGTTATCACTGGTATGATGCCGTTTCATGCGATCGATGATTGGAATAACCGGCGTTGATTGGGTGATGCCGAGAATTGATTTCGGTTCGCCATTCGCACGCAGGCGAAGCATACTCATGCCGTGGTAGCCGCCTTCGTAAAAAATCCGGTAGATTCGCCCCACTTCGCCAATAACGCCCGCCTCAATGACGTTCGACAAAAAGCGTTCCCGCGGCGCACGGTAGTAGTTTTCGGCAACTTCCAGTTTGACGCTGTTTTTCTTCGCTGTCTCGATCATGAGATCTGTCATCGGCAGTGTCGCAGCAATTGGCGTTTCGACGATGATGTTCACACCGGCGTCCGCCATAAAACAAGCGACTGCGTGATGGGCAGTACCGGGAACGGTGATGTCCACGACGTCGAGTTGCTCGTGCGCAACGAGATCTCTAACGTTGGTGTACGGGTTTGCCTCATACTGCTCAGCATACCGATTGGCGACCTCTTCCTCTATATCGCAGATTGCGACGAGGTTGTAGACATCTTTCAGCTTGGCGATAACGGGTAGGTGAGCGCCGCCACCGCGCCGTCCCGCGCCAATCAGAGCGATATTTAATTTTGACATGTTTGCCTCCTTGTTGCAGATAATGCATGCTGCGTCATCAGAGCGGATTGGTACTTTTCAATTCTGAGACGATGAACTTAGGAAACATTGGGAACAGGATCGAAAGCACAAAACACATTCGCTAAAAATCGATCGACCTCCTCTACCGTAGGCAAACCGCTCCGACCACCGAGATTGCAGCAGTTGAGCGCAGCGACCGCCGAAGCAAAGCGAATCGTCTGCTCGACAGGCCAATCTTGAAGCAAACCGTAGATAAATCCGCCGTGAAATGCGTCTCCGGCACCGGTTGTATCGATCACGTTGACGGGAAAGGCTGGGAACGCAAATATCCCTTTTTCCCATTTGGCAACGCAGCCACGCTCGCCAAGCGTCACAACCGCAATCTTCGCACCGAACTCGCAAAGCCGCTGCAGAACAGCTTCCACCGGCGTATCGGGCATCCATTCCTGCACAAAAATGTCAGACACGATTGGAAATCAACGTAGGGGAGCAGATCTGTGAGAGATTCATGCTGCCAGGTTCCATCAAATACAACACAGACGTCCGCCGCTTTTGGCCCATTTTGCGGCTTGGATCGACGGTTCATCAGCGTCGTCCAGATGTAAGATTTTGGCAGACGTAATCTCTTCGTGATTGAGGTCGGAGGCGGTCAGAGGCGAGCAGGTGTTTGGGCGGGTGGTGAAGCAGCGGTCACCGGTGGTCTGATTAACGAGGACTAAAACGGTGCGAGAAAGCGTATTCGGTTCAACGATCAAGCAGCTAATGTCAACGCCTTCCCTCTGAAATTCTTCACGGATAAACGTCCCGTCGGGGTCGTCCCTGATCTTGCTGATAAAGCGGGTAGAGACACCCAGTCGAGCGAGGGTTACGAGTGCGGTTGCGACTGGCCCACCTGACTGCCGAAGGTATTGGGAGGCGGAGGTGGTTTTTCCAAACGCGGGCAGTTCGGGAACAACGAAGAGCAGATCGGCTGTACATAAACCGATTCCAATGACATCTGGGAGGGTGTGCGGGTTGATGTGAAGATTCGTATCACACATGCTGCATTTCGAGTGGCAATACCTCTATCCGCCAAGCCGAAATACGATTCGGCCCCGCAGATTTGGCTTCGGCTAACGCACTTGTCGCACATCTCAAGAGCTTTTCTGCCGTTTTGACCTCGCCACGTTGGTATTCCGCAATCCCGATACTTACAGTAATCTGCAACGATTGACCATCGATTTCAAAAACAGAATCTCGTATGTGAGGCTGGAGTCGGCTGGCAAATATCTCTGCGCCGGCAATCGATGTGTGCGGCATCAAGATGAAAAATTCCTCATTGCTGTAACGGTAGCAACTATCTGTCTTGCGTTGCATTTTCGTGAGAAGTAGACTCAGCGCCCGGATCAGAAAATCTCCAATCCGCGGACCGTAGGTATCGTGGATGCGCTTAAAGTGATCAATTTCAAGCATTAAGCAGGACACCGGATAATCGTACCGGGTTATGCTCTCGAATGCAACCTCCAAGTCAATTTCCATCTTTCGGCGATTATACAAACCGGTCAGCCGATCCTGGATGGCCACCTCAGCAAGTTGCTTGGTCAACGCGATCAGTTCTTCTCTATATCTGAGATTTTGCTGAGTGGTCTGATACCGTTGATGGACCGCTTCAGCAACCGCCGGAAGCAGAACGAGGTAATTTTGGTTGGCATCACGAATGAGATAGTCGTAAGCACCGTGTTGCATCGCCTCCACTGCCTTCGCCTCGTTCCCCGCCGCTGCAAAAACGACCAGCGGCACGGAAATCTCTTTCTGCTGAAGTTCTTCCATCAGGTCAGGTGCTGAAAAGTCTGACGCCTCACAGTCGGCGAGGAGGAGATCATATGGGTCAGCCGCCAGCGCATCGAAACA
>JAPUIP010000585.1 GCA_027296925.1 Candidatus Poribacteria bacterium
GATGGCGAAGAAGAGTGGGTCAAACCCGATCCGGTCTATTTTAACGTGAGTTCGATATAAGGATGCAGACCACGAGCGGGTATGTGAGGAAGAACCCCCGGCCCCGCAAGCGTTCAGGAAGCCAACCAGTGTGTGAGTGAAGAAACACGCTCCCACGTTATCAATATCCGCTAAAACACTGGCTTCTTACGTCATAAGATTTCACGTTAAGTTAACGATTTGCCAACTTCGCTCACCAGAGAAGTCGGTTGATCCAAGTGCTTTCAGTCATCGGCGGGTTGCACAACGGATGGTCGATTTGGGCCCGATGACGGTGGAGATAAGATGCGGCGTTGCTGGTCGGTCAGCTCGAAGTATTCGTCGGGATTGTAGTCGTTTTGCGAATACGCCAGGTTTCCAGGGGCGTATTTGTACAGAAATGCGCGTCGCTCGTGTGTGGCGGTCCATGGCATGGTGCCATGAATGAGTGCTTCGGTGAAGATAATCGCGTCGCCAGCTTTCACTTCTGGTTGCACCATGTAGTGTGGGATGCGTTCGAATCTTCGTACATCAGTAGGTAGGTTTTGGCCGAAGTTCGTCTTGTGGCTACCAGGGAGACATGCAAATCCGCCATCGCCTCTTTCTGCATCCGCGAGGAAAAACGTCACGACGGACAATCCATTGAGCATCTCGCCGTCGAGATACAAATATTTCCGCTGACTGCCGTTATGTCCGCCTGGCGCGCCGTGCAGTGGGCCGTAATCTGACCTGTTGTTCATGAATAATCGTGGTCGAGTCTAAATTTCGGGCCTAAAAGCGCGATAAGGTATGGAATGATTCTGGGATGGTCAATCAGCGCTTGGGTTTCTGGGGCCCATGCCGAAACGCCACTCGTCTGTCGGCGTCCTCTATGTCCTCTTGAATCTTGGGTTGCGTCGTTGTAATCTCTTAATTTACTGCGTCAAAAAAATAAAAAAGTGACAATGGGAACAGGGCCACGATAACACTCAGGAGGATCTTTTCCGACACCAATGGCGGGAAAATGTACATCAACAGTACCATGAAAATATGAGAGCACCAGTTAGCGCGTTTTCGCTATCACTCCACCTCATACAAGTCGCTGAAAAGTCCTACCAACTCAGCATTATTATTACCCCGCACAAAGATGGGAATCCGTTCAAGCGGTGCGTCGGCGTGCACAGTTTGTCCTCCAGACAATTTCTCCTTCGTCCAGGCATCCGTCCAGTCGGTGCCTGCTGGTAGATAAACGGCCCGACTTCGCACTTGGTATCCCAAGATCGGCGCAATGAGCAAATCTGCTCCGAAGAGGAATTGGTCTTCTATGTTGGCAACTTCAGGGTCATTCTCAAAGTCAAAGAAGAGCGGTCGCATCGGCGGGGTGCCTTTGTCGCTTGCCAGCTTCATCTGCGCCATCACATAAGGACGGAGACGCTCTCGCAGTATCATCGCCGCTCGAATATGTCGATAGCTGTCACCGCCAATCGTCCAGGCTTCATTGTTTGGACGATTGCCGTGCGTGCGGAAAATCGGCGTGAAGACGCCATATTGATACCAACGCACCATCAATTCGTGGAAACGGTCACTTGTATTGTCTGGCGTGACGAAGCCACCAATTTCGGCGGCGCCCCAAGGAATCCCGCTCATGGCTAAGTTGAGCCCCGCCTTCATATAGGCTTCAAGGTGTTTAAATGAAGACTCGATATCATGTGCGGCTGGTGAGGCCCCATAGCGCTGCGATCCTGCCCAGGAACTACGACAAATCGTGACTACCTCGTTTTCTCCAGCGTCGAGAAGGCCTTCGTAGATGGTCTTTTGATGCGCAACGGGGAAGTAGTTATGCACCTCCGTTCCCGACCCAATATGGTATTGTACCTGGTCGTAGTCCTGGATAGCGTGAAAGTCGTCACAAGGGTCGAGCCAGAAGGTGCGGATGCCAAGGTCTACGTAATTCTCCTTCCACTTACGCCACAGGAACTTGCCCGCTTCTGGATGGGTTGGGTCGTACTGATATTTGTGGCGCTTCTCGTGCGGTTGACTTGGGCCATTCACAGTGTCTTTCTGACCGTCAACGGAGCCAGTGAACAGGCCACGGTCTTGCATGTCGGCGAAGTTCTCACTTTCTTCATCGACCAATATCCAGGGCGAGATCATGATCCGCACGCCCATGTCGTCTAGTTCTTCCACCATCTCCTTTGGGTTAGGCCAAAACTCAGGATCAAGTTTCCAGTCACCGGTTCGTTTCCAGTGTAGGAAATCGATGACGTGAACCGCTAAAGGCAGACCGCGCCGTTTAAACTCGCGAGCCACGCCAAGGAATTCGTCCTGAGTTTTGTAGCGTAGTTTGCACTGCCAGAAACCCGATGCCCAATAGGGAAACGCGGGCGCATGGCCCGTCACACTTGCGTAATTCTCCATGATGTCGGCATAAGAATCTGCCGCCGTGATGTAATAGTCCAACTGCCGGCAGCCGTAAGAAACCCAGCGAGTCAAATTCTGACCGAACTCTACGCGGCCCAATGAGGGGTTGTTCCATAGCAGGCCGTAGCCTTCACTAGAAACCACGAAGGGTACAACATGTTTGACATGGCGCTGATATAGGTCAATCACACAGCCTTTCAGGTTGACCGTGCCAGTATCATTTAGGCCCATACCATAGAAGCGCTCACTGTTGCGGGCTGCAAAGTGCAGCTCAGTATGATTAAGCCCATTGCCGACAGACCTAAAGGTACGGGTGCCAGGATTGTGAGCGTGAACGGCATAATCCTGCTCGCTCAGGATACAAGTTTTCGCATCGGCCATAGCCTCTCCAGGGTGGCGAAAGAACTGTAGACACCCTTTCTGGGTGCGGATATCGTGGATCCGAGCCGAAATCTTGCCGTTACGGACGGTCGCCTCGGTCTCTGAGATTTCTATCGCAGCGCTAGCGTTCACTGGCTCCGTTAAGGCCCAAGCGGTATCAAGGATTTCAGAACCTGTGGTTACCCGTACACGAAGCCCATCTCGGCCCCAGGCTTCTATCACCATCACCTGCCCCTCCAACCTGTGGACAAGCCTGTTGTTGACCTGGCTGGATCTCTTATTCATATCGTTCATTGCTTATTCTCCCTAATATTTATGCCGCGTTATGGAGCGAGGTCAGAGATCTTTTGGCCCCGCAAACCCCGGACCACCGGCAGCCACAAAACCGTGACTGGCAGCGGATCGGGAGGGGCTAACCCAAAAGGAATAGAGCCTACCAGCTCGAAGATGAAATTTGAATCTGATCGTCCTGCCGACAAGGGCTAACAAGTCAGTGGACTGCTCCCATGTGACACGAAACCAGGTGCTGTCAAGATGGATGGGATGGCAACGTGCAGCGGAGAAGGGCTCGATGACGTTCTCATCTTCATCCAGCAACTCAACTCGCAACTCGCCTTGCGGGCTGTCCACATTGACGAAAAGATATTTGCCGCTGAAGGTCACAGGACGTGTGACCAAGACCCCTTCATCCGTTCCCGCTTCCATTGAGGCGAAGCCATCGCGGCGGAGGGTTGCCAGTCCTGTGCTACCGCCCGCATACATGGCGTTAGCCTGCTCAAAGTTCCCAGTCTCGCCAGGCTTGAGAATCGGAGAGTGGCCGGAGAAAGTGCCGAAGTAAAACCACAGTTCATCTCTAACAACGAGGCAGACGCCGCCCGCCGCATGAATATACCCGTAGTTCCAAGAGCCTTGTTGGCGACTACAGGGAATGAATGCGGAGCGGTCTGGTCGATGCCAATGGAACCCATCGCGGCTGTAACCAATCTGTAGATCAATAATTTTCGGTTTCCCGGTCCTCGCACAAACAGGATTTTGCGGACCATAAAACACGGCAAACGCCCCAAGTAAAACGCTTTCATACGCCACCGCATTCAGGTCGTAGAGTTGAGGTTCATCGCCGACAAGTGCATCGGGTAGATCCAGCTGATCTGTGCGTGTCAATGTCGAGCGCTCGATAAGGAAATCGTCGATGAATAGCTGACGACCTCCGTCAATGGGAAGGATACGCGGTGGGGTTGCGAGGTATCGAACTGGCAGAAGGTCTCGGCAATCCGCGTCAATGCTGCGAGGTGGCCATTCCTTCGGGAGTTCAATTCCGTTGTAGAGACGTTGGTGATCGGTCATTTTTACGCTTTCTTACTTTCATTTTGAATGAATTTTACCAAAACCTGTAGGCGAGCACACTTGATGTGACACCGAAGATCAGCCATCCACCGCCAATAGCACATTCGCCAAGAATCAGTCCGAGAAAGAAGGGAGTAATCTGTTTAAACTCGAACTGATTTGGAAAAACAAGAACACCTACGGTGACCAGATATTCCACATTCCACTCTTTTTCCATTTCCGGCATCCGAGACATGAGCACATGTAGCGAAACGCAAATCTGGGGCGAGAGCCAACGTTGGGGGTTCCGGTATGCGCCAAAAGATGTTGAAAGAATAGCACATCTCCACGTTTTGGCGTCACTTCCACCGGTCCACCCAGATCTAATTGGTCAGTATCAAACTTCACATCGTGGATGTACTGATATTGGTCCGGGTGCTGTTGGACGGAATCCCGGATTCTTCGATGCGAACCACGCCACACCAACGTTCCACCACCGTGTGTTTCAACGTCGGTTAGGTAAGTAATGGTAGCAACTCGAAAAGTACCAGGAAAAATCTTGAAATCTCGAAATCCGCCATCAAGGTGCGGACTCGGGGGATGCCAAGGTTTGGTAATCGGAAAAACATTCCGTGTCCAGATTGCCTCTGGATGACGTTTCTGACAATGGAATGCCTCTGGATTTGCTTTGACAAGCTGATCCATGACGCTGAGATATTCCGGGGTGCAACAGGCCAGTAGGTCTGCATCTTGAACCCCGAAGTGTTCAATTAAACTCGCATCCGGTGTGGCCTCTACATTTAAGAGGGAGTTCTCCGGTGGTTCTGGAATGTGCTTCCATGAAGCCGGTGCATCGGGCCTCATATCCAATAACGACCACATTCCGGCTTCGGCCTTTGCGACCGTTGTTTCAGGAATCAGACCGGAGACCAATAAATATCCATCCTCATCATATTGTGCCAGCTGTTGCGGGGAGAGGATTGGCTTATCCATAACATCTTCCTTTTTGGCATGCAGAATGCTGACGGCACGACAGGGCGTGCCTCGCTGTGCGGAGCCTGGTCACGCGAAGCGGACATTAAGAGGCCTGCTACTTTGATTTCATAGACGCCCACGTCACAGTGAGTCTGCCCATTGGTTTAACAGCTAGAATTTGAGCGAGGCTAGTATTCATGATTTCCCCAATTCCAGCTTCATCTATCGCCTTGTTGAATATCGCCACTTCATCAATGAGGCCCTCCATGTAATCACCACGTGCGCCACCCCAGCGGCCAATCCGCACGGGAGCGGTATTAAAATCCGGGTCACCCCCAACTTGCCTTTCCGTTTCCATTTGACCGTTCAGATACCCCCGAAGTGCCGTACCATCGTACCTTGCCGCGACGTGATACCACGTTCCGTCTGCGAGGACAATTTTG
>JAPUIP010000586.1 GCA_027296925.1 Candidatus Poribacteria bacterium
AATCCCTGGAACTGTATGCATCTTGCCGTTCAAGTTGGTCCTTTGAAGCCCGAAGAATCAAGGACAATCCGCGGCAAGATTTACCTTTTTCGAGGGCGCAAGGAGGACTGTCTGGAGAAATTCTATCGGGATTTTCCGAAAAGCTGAGGGTTGAGAAAGGAAGCGGATCGAAGGACTTCACTATTTGACTCAAACCGACAACCGTGCTATAATGTTCTCATCCAAGTATTTCCGGCTGTTTTCATATACCGCCTGGAGGCGCCGAAAACGCTCTCTGGGTATACTTTAAGTCATAGAGAGGAAAATGATGCCGAAGCGAATTAACAAAGCGATTGAGCTACTTGAGCAAGACCAGACCATCTACTACACAGGCGGGCACACTGGCGCTGACCTCACCTACGAGGCGGGGAAGGCGATGGCAAAAACGCGGGCAGACTACATCAATGTCGGCATGGAACATGGTGCTTTTGATCTGGCGGGTCTTGATAATTTTATGCGAGGTTTGGTTGACGGTGGACCGACCAACAGCGGTCATCGGACACCGGGCGTCATCGTGGAAATGCCGGTGGACGGGTCCAGCGCAGACGTGATCTGGGCGAATGCGTGGCAGTTCAGGCAGGTGTTGGCGAGAGGAGTACACGGCATCCTGCTGTGCCACGCGGAGTCGCCAGAAGCCGTGAAGGCGTTTGTGGAAGCCTGCCGGTATCCGTTCCAGACCATTGGCGTTGATTCGCAGCTGAATGTGGGGCGAAGGGGTTCGGCGGGACAGGGCTCCGCGGCGCCGATTTGGGGTGTTTCTGTGGATGAGTACCTGGAGAAAGCCGACCCCTGGCCGTTGAATCCGATTGGCGAACTCATGCTGGGGCTAAAAATTGAGAACCGGCGCGCATTGGCCAACGTTGAAATGACGATCCGGGTTCCCGGTATCGCCTTTGCCGAATGGGGACCTGGGGATATGGGCATGTCGTTTGGCTACAGAAACACACCGCGGCCATTCCCACCCGAAATGATCGAGGCCCGAAATCGCGTATTTGCCGCTTGCAAAGCTGCCGGCGTCGCATTCCTGGAGGGTGCAACGCCGGAGACCGTGGGTGAACGGATCGACGAAGGTGTGAGAATCATGGGCGCAGGCCAAGGAGGGGAGCTTGCGGCTGCCGGACGCACCTATTCCGGCAGGACCATGCCTGTGTAAATTAGATCGACACGAGCCTCACCCTCCCACCTCCGGGAGGGCAAGGCTCTGGTGCTCATCCGAGAATCGGACCACGCCGTACTCAGATAGTCAACACGCGCTAATGAGCCACCGCACCGTCGGCACGGAAGCTGCCGGTAATCCGCCTCGATTGGAATGGAAACTTCTCCAGTTTTGCTTCGTCGATCTGTAGACCAATACCCGGCCGGTCCGGCACGAGCACGTATCCCCCTTCCCGCTTGAGGGGTTCATCCACAATCTCTGAAAAGGCGTCAGCGCCGACGTGGCTTTCCATGAGGACGTAATTGGGTATCGCGGCATCCAGTTGAACGAAGGCGGCGAGGTTTACCGGACTTCCCATCAGATGCGGGAAAATCCCGACAAAGGAGGCTTCCGCCAGTGCAGCGATCTTTTTGCACTGCGTGATGCCTCCCGCCAGCGAAACGTCAGGACGGATGAGGCTAACCGTCTTCCGGTCAATAAGGTCTTTGAATTGTTGGATATTGTAGAAACGCTCGCCCGTTGCCATTGGAATGTGAACATGCCGGGCGACGTAATCCAACGCTTCAACGCTCTGTGGAGCGAGCGGATCTTCATAGTACAGGATTCGGAAAGGCGCAAGCTCGCCGGCCAGAATGATTGCCTCGTCCGGCGTCAGATTCCGATGAATCTCAAGCCCCAGATCGACCTCGTATCCGACCGCTTCGCGAATCGTCTTGACAATCTCGATCGCCGTCGTAATCGCCTGGGTTGAAGTCCCCTGCTCCCAACCTGAGAAAAACGGGGTTGTTCTCAGGGAGATAAACCCCTCCTCGACATTTCTGACCGCGCTTTCCCCTCGCTCAGCAAGGGTGTTTCCGGTGACATTGTTAAAGACCTTGACCTTGTCGCGACACTTCCCGCCTAGCAGTTGGTACACCGGCAGGTTGACCGACTGTCCCAAAATGTCCCACATCGCGACATCGATGGCGCTCATTGCCGCGCTGAGGGCCGCCCCCATGAAGTGCGTGTCTCGCGAAACCACCTGATAATGATGCTCGATGCGGGCGGGGTCTTTGCCGATATAGTAATCGCTTAGTTCCAGTATGGCCTGATAGACCATCTTCTGGTGGGCCCACAATCCGGCTTCACCGTTGCCGACGATGCCTTCATCGGTATATACCCGGACCAGCAGGAATCTGTCGACCAGAAACGGTGTTATTTTCTTGATTCTCATTGCAAAACCTCCGTCATGAATCATTTGACAGTAGAAAAGCTAAACGCAGGAACGACTCAAGCGGCGCTATCTCTTATAAATGATACCTACGCCGATGCGCATGGGTTTACGCCCCTCACCGAAGGGGATTTGGGCGCACTGGACAAAACGGGTTTCTTCGTTATTGGCTCAATCAACAAAAAGCCCATCAGTTTCGCCTACGGCTCTGTGGTCGAAGCGGACAGGGGACTCATCCGTTGGGCGGCCGTCTCGGAAAACTTTCGGGGTAAATGCTACAGCCTTTTCCCGATGCAGGCGTGTATCACCCAACTGAAAGATAATGGGGCAAAGCAGATTTATGTGGAGAACTGGGTCGACGCCCCTTATCGCCGGCTGTTAAGCCACTTTGAATCTTCAGCGACTCAGCTTGAGCATGATCAGCTTATTATGCGTCTGGATATGGGGCAACATACGCCAGAACCACCCACTATCGCAAAAGGCTATGTGGTTCGAGCATTTCGAGAAGGCGACGAAGCAACCTGGGCGAATGTCAAAAATGCGGTGTTTGGCAGTTCATCTCAACCACAGGAGTTCTGGAAACAAGATTTCAACGGGGTTAACATGGAATCAGATTTTGACCGGGAGGGATTCTTCTTTGCCGAAAAGGACGGACAACCTGCCGGAATCTGCGCCGGTATCGTTCTGCATGACAGAAAAAAGATTGGCGACACCTTCCCCGGCAGTATCGGTTGGACGGGTGTTTTGGAAGAACATAGAGGGATAGGACTTGGCAGAGCGTTGATGATTCACTCATTAAATTATCTCCATGGAAAGGGTATCGCTGCGACGGAACTCGGCACACAGTTTTATCGAACTGCTGCGGTGAATCTCTATGAGCATCTTGGATTCCGCATTCACATCGCCTCATTTAAACTCATTTAGGAAAGTTACCTTTCCACGCTTTGATACGCCACAACGCCGGTTCAAACACATCCGGGATACTCCCGACCGCGCAGGAGTGGAAAGTCTGGTTTTTGGTCTGCGTCGCCGATAAATTTGGAATCCGCTCGCATGTAGCTGGTGACAAGCCCACGACGGCGATGGGGCGTACGGTTTTCGCCACTGCCGTGAACGGTCAAACTGTGGTGGAAACTGCAGCCGCCGGACTTCAGCACCACCGGTACGGCTTGAGATGTGTCCACGCCCTGGGCATGCAAGAAATCCCTTCGCTCATGGGGCCAAATCCCTTTTTTGTAGCTGCCGGGGAGCAGCCGCACACAACCATTTTCCTCCGTCGCATCATCCAGAGCTATCCAGCAACTCACAAGCGTCGGTGGCTCAATGGAGGTCCAATAGGCAGAGTCCTGATGCCATGAGACAATCGAGCCGTGAAAAGCGGGCTTCATCAATGTTTGGGTGTGGAATAACTTGATGTCCTCTGTGTGCAGCAGTTCTTCAACGATGTCCAGGATCTTTGGACTGCTGGCGTGGTTAAAAATCACTTCGTCGTAACGATGGGGGTCCATAAGCTGCCAGACCTTGTCACGGCGGGGCACGTTCTCCAGCTCTCCCCGTTGAGCGGCGGCCTCCAGCCTTATCCTGATTTTATCTGCATTGGGATGCGAGCCCTCAGCCAGGGCGTCGATTCGCGAGCGCAATGCCTCTAACCCTTCCTCTGATAGAATAGGACCGTAGATCAAAAATCCATCCCGTTCGTAATTTTCCTTCTGTGTGTCGGTTAAGATCATGTGGCGCTCCTTTCTCCTGGTGGGGCTGCTCGTCCCACGTTGGCACTCAACGCAGGGTATAGGCGTTGTATGGGGTTGGGTTTGTGAAACCAAGCTTCTCAGCTAAGCCGGCTGATATCTCGTTGGCCGCGTCCCAGCACGGATCGATGTCGTGCTCCAAACAGTGTAAGATCATAGCGGCGGCGACGGTGGTCGCGAGACCTCGCCGACGAAAGTTCGGGAGGGTCGCAATCCCACAATCGATCTTTCCTCCACCGACCGCAAAAGAGCCACAACCGGCAACGACTTTGCCGGCGTATTCGATAGCGAAGCCGAATCCCTGAGCGAGAAATGCGTTGTGAGTCGGATAGTTGGCGATCAGCCAATCGGCGAGTTTGGCAAAGCCCTCCACCTCTGCGTCGGTGACCGGTTTAATCACATAGCCGGCTGGGAGATCTCGCGCAAACGTTTGAAGGCGCGCACGGTCCCATCTGCCGGGGCAGAAAGCCACACGCGTCCAACTGTCCAGGTTATCGCCCCACACCTGCCGAATGCGTCCTTCCCAGTTGGCATTAGCTCCAACCAGAACAGATTCGCGCGGAATCTCACCGACCATCTCTATCGCGGCATCACTGTCCGCTTCACCGGCCAGGAGATAAAAGCGCGAAAGGTGGAGGCAGCCCACTTTGGGATTATCCATGTCGTCGGCAAACGCATCGCCCATTCCACCCGCCAATACAGCAGGTACAAAGCCACGTAAATACGGATAGTCAGCAAAAATTGTGTCCAAGACGTTCCGTTTTCCGGGTGGAAGTTCTATCATCGCAATCCTCCAAATGCTTCAATACCAAGATGGTTTACACGTTCCGGCAGGGTTAAGGGCATCCATCATGGCACAGGCGCCAGCACCTGGGCGCTACGGGCGGGCAGGTAGAGTTGGATGGATTGGTTGCGCTTGTACATGGGAACGTTCTGCTTTGGATAGACCATCCCCTCCGCTACAAGTCCGTGCCCCTCGAATATCTTATCGTCCGTGTTAAGGATTACCTTGTAGTCTGTCGGATCGGGCACGGGAATCCGCAGCGCTTCATAGGATTCCGTTGGATGGAAGTTGAATGCGAACACCAGCGGGCCGCGCCGATACATCAGTTGTCTCGTGTCTTCATGCATGACCAGTTGCTCGATGAAGCTGTCCTCGAGCAGATTATACGCCTCATCGAGTTGCTGCATCGCTCGATCGAAGTTGTTCAGCCCTTTGTAGCGAAGATGGTCGAGATCCGCCAGGCTCCACTGCCGGCGGGCGTAGTGATGCGAGTAGTTATTCCCAGGGCGCGGAAAATCGATCCACTCCGGATGACCGAACTCATTTCCCATGAAATTGAGGTAGCCCTCGCCGCCCAGACTGAACGTGATGAGCCGAATCATCTTGTGTAGCGCAATTCCCCGATCCACGACGACATCCGGCGTGAACACGCTCATGTTCCAGTACTGCTGCTCCTCCATCAACCAGAACGCGATGGTCTTATCCCCCACCAGCGCCTGATCGTGGCTCTCCGCATAGGCGATGTGCTTCTCATGCGCCCGACGATTGAGCAGCGTGTAATAGATCTGCGAAAGATTCCACTGTTCATCACGCTTTTCCTTCAGCAATTTAATCCAGTAGTCCGGCACACCCATCGCCAGGCGATAATCAAATCCCACGCCCCCTTCTGCCACCGGTCTGGCCAAGCCCGGCATTCCACTGACATCCTCCGCGATCGAAACACCAGCCGAGTTGATCTCATGCACTAACTCATTGGCCAGCATCAGGTAGGCCACCGCATCGTTGTCCACGTTTTCACCGAAGTAATCGTCGTAGCCGGTGAACGCTCTGCCGAGGCCGTGGTCGAGGTACATCATGCTTGTCACGCCGTCGAAGCGGAAACCATCGAACCGGTATTCCTCCAGCCAGAAGCGCACGTTGCTTAGCAGAAACCGCAGCACCTCGTATTTGCTGTAATCAAAGCAGAGCGAATCCCACGCAACGTGTTCTCCCCTGGGGCCGGCATGGAAATATTGATAAGCTGTGCCGTCGAAACGGTTCAGGCCCTCATTGATGTTCCTCACCGCGTGGCTATGGATGATGTCCATGATGACGAGCAACCCCATGCCGTGCGCTGTGTCGATCAGTTCCTTAAGTTCCTCGGGCGTGCCGAAGCGACTCGAAACCGCGAAGAAATTGCTGACGTGATAGCCGAAGCTGGCGTAATAGGGATGCTCCATCACCGCCATCAACTGCACCGCGTTGTACCCCAGATTGGCGATCCGCGGCAAGACATTTTGCGTGAACTCCACGAACGTGCCAATCTTTCCTTCCTCCTGCGCCATCCCTACATGCGCTTCATAGATACGCAATCCCCTATTGCGCTGCGGCACCGCATTCTTCCACGTGTATGGCACAGATGGCTCCCAATATTGTCCGGTGAAGTGGAGACTTCCATCTTCCTGTATCACACGCCGAATGTACGCCGGAAGGCGATCGAGTCTGGTATCGGCCGCGTCCACATACACCTTGACCGTGCTGCCATGCGTCAGTCGATTTTGGTATTGAGCGTCCGGCAAAAATAGACTCCAGATGCCCTGTTCATCGCACGTAAGTGGATTGGCGCCACGGTCCCAATGATTAAAATCACCGATCAACGCCAGATAATTCGCCGCCGGCGCCCACTCGTGATACCACACGCCGGTCTGTCCATCCTTCACGCCGCGGTTGAGCCCGAAATACCGATGTCCCTGACTGATTGCCCCCATCAGGCCTTCGTGATTGGCGACCCGTGCCTTGAACCGCTGGTAATGTGCAGAGCGATCGCGCAGTTTCGATGAATAAGGCTCCAGCCAGGCATCCAGCGCCACCAAACCTGTTCCATCGGTGCGTCGTTGAACCTTGTTCAGCTTTTCCATAAATCTCTATTCTTATCCCGATTCAGATCCTTTCAACGCAATATAAGTGAAGCGTCCCTGCGTAGAGAAGACAAGATTAGATTCGCGCGCCAACCAGCCGATTCCCATCAGGATGGTGCGCTCGGACTGATCCAGTTCACGAGTCAGCTTACTAATCGTTGCTTCTCCATTTTCATGCAGGTAGTGCCAAATTTCCCCAGCGGTTCTTCCAATTCCATCTATCATGTTAGGGCGTCCTCATGATGCGGTAGAAGAGATGAGAAATTCTCATCGTCTCATGATTCTCAATCATTGTACCCAATTCACTAAAACATGGCTTTAGCACAGTTTGAAGGGAGGGGTCATAGTTCGCTTGAGTCTGGCCGACACCTGCGGTTCAAGTGTGAAGGTAAAGATTGTAGGGGCGATTGAGACCATCCGCATCCCCTTGATCCAACATCAGCATTGGTGCGCCACTGAGAACGCGTCGAGCGACGCACTGATTCAGCGCGGGGATCTCTTCCGACGTGAATGCTTCGATTTCCTTGAGGGTGAAGTAATTTGCCGCATCAACCTCGCGTCCATCAGGGGTTGGATAATCATAGGGATGGAGCGGCGTCATTTTGAAGATGAGATAGGTGGAGTTATCGCCTTCTTTCACACGGTGTCGCACCCCAAGCAGCCCATCGACCTTCGCGCGGATGCCGGTTTCCTCATAAACCTCGCGAACGACGCTCTCGTGCGCGCATTCGTGAAGTTTGACATATCCACCCGGAATCTGCCATTTCTTCGCACCGTAGGTGTGGTGGACCAGCAGCAATCGTCTATCGCGGACAACGGCCCCGCCAACGCCGAGGGTAAATTTCCCATCCATACACGATTCCTTTTCAGAGACCCCACCGTTCGTTGATTTCGTCCTGGTAGTCCGTGATCTTGTCATTATAGACATCGTCGAATTTCACCGCCTGTCCACACCAGCCGGACTCGTAGATTGCGTTGCAGACGGCTTGGGCTTTCAGTCCATCGGTGCCATCGAGTTCAGGACGGCGACGAGTGCGGACCGCGTCCAGAAAATCGTAGAGCTCGAGCATGACGCCGTCGGTGATGCCGTGTGGAAACAGTCGTTCCTTTTCTTCATCACCAAGGCTTTCCATGTACGCATTTTCCAGCGTATCTTTATCCTGCTTTGTTCCATCCCACAGTTGCAGTTCAGGAGACTCCGGGTAGCCGCCATGATTGTAGATGGAGCCGAGGCTACCGTGATAGCTGTTATAGCTGATGCCATGTCCCGGGGCAGCACCGGTGTTGACCCATTGACCGATCACGCCGCTCTTAAACGTGATTGTCGCCAGCGCTGTGTCCTCGACCATTTGTGGAATGTGGACCCCGTCTGCATCTTTGAACTGGAATTGGTTCAGACTTTCCGACCGGGCATAGATCGCGTCAGGTTCGCCAAAGAAGGAGATCAGTAGATCGACATAGTGGACCCGCCATCGATGATGCCGTTGCCACCGCTGGTCAACTTGCTTTTCCGCCACGTCGTTCGCTCCTCCCGGAGGCGATTTCCGGGCTCGCTGTTGACCCCGCCGATGCTCTGCCGAAAGAACATACGCGGTTGCCCGATTCGCTTCTCCTTGTTAATCAGCCATTCCACCGTGCGCGGGCCAACCCAGCGACGGACTTGCTCGGCGACAGCAAGGATGCGGTTGTGGGAAGCAGCGCTCTCAATCATCTTTCTTCCGGCGCGAACTGTGACTCCAAGTGGCTTCTCGACAATCGCATCCACTCCAGCTTCAAAACAGGCTATCGCAAGCGTGTGATGGAGAAAATGTGGCCCGCAAATGTCGGCGGCATTCAATGTCTCTTGATCGAGCATTTTGTCGATGTCTGTGTAGACTTCGGGTGGTGTGCCCTCTTGAATCTCGGCAGTTTTGGCGGCAAACGCATTCGCCCGATCCGAATTCACATCGCACATCGCCACAAAATCGAAGAGGTCGAGCCCTCATGCCTTGAGACGAATTTAGGCATTCAAATGGGCTGCCGCCATCCCTCCACACCCAACCATAGCCAGTCTGACCTTATCTACTTTCATAAAAGAAGATTCTCCCAGTCTGAAATCACTCCTTCATTTTTCTCTAACAATCATACCATGCTGCGGAAAAAAGGTCAATGCTCAATAATACCGTTTTTAGTTTCAAATGCGCGCATTGAAAATCGCGCTACCGTCTCATTTCAAACTGCAAATGGTATAATTAGGCTTTGCACAGATTCACGACTGGATTCTTGGTTCTGGCGCGAATTTTGCCCAGTTTGTTCACGGTATCGGACACGAGTTATGCGCAGTCTCAACTGTTCCGAATTATACATGATTTCGCTAAGTCTTGGCAACGTATGACCCCAACTGTTCTCCCAGGAGAATCTCCGATGAATACGGACAAGAAACGCATTCTGCTTCTCCTTCCCACGAAAACGTACCGGGCAACGGACTTTCTGGCGGCGGCATCGCAGTTAGATGTAGAAGTAGTCGTTGGATGCAATCGCCGGCAGACATTGTCCGACCTCTCACCGCGAAAGTCGCTTGTGGTCAACTTTAATATGCTAGAAGAGGCAACACAGCAGATCGTGGCGTTTGCGGAAACCGATCCGATCCACGCGGTTGTGGGCGCTGATGACGACACGACCATTCTGGCGGCGATGGCGTCGAAGGCCCTGTCCCTACCACATAACACTGTCGCGTCCGCCTATGCCACACGAAACAAGCATCGGATGCGAAAACTCCTCGCGGAAGCGGGCATTGCCTCACCCCGCTTCGATCTGGTTTCAATCGATGACGACCCCACGAAGATCTCCGCTCGCGTGAGTTTTCCCTGTGTCCTCAAGCCCCTCACCCTCGCTGCGAGTCGTGGTGTCATCCGCGCGAACAATCCGGCGGAGTTTGTAGCAGCATTTCATCGCGTAGTTGCCATCTTACAAACGCCTGATGTTGCGGCTCAGGGAAAGCCAGAGGCACGGCAGATACTTGTTGAAGCTTTTATACCGGGTATCGAGGTTGCGCTTGAGGGCATCTTGACGCGGGGACGGCTCAAAGTCCTGGCCATCTTCGATAAACCAGATCCGTTGGATGGCCCCTTTTTTGAGGAAACGTTCTATATCACTCCGTCACGATTACCGGCCAATACGCAAGAGAAAATCGCTGACTGCACGGCACGAGCGGCAGAAGCACTCGGTTTGCGGGAAGGGCCAGTCCACGCGGAACTTCGGCTCAACGATGAGGAGACGTGGATTGTGGAAGTCGCCGGACGGTCGATTGGTGGGCTCTGTGCGCGGACGTTACGCTTCGGTACGGGCATCTCGCTGGAGGAACTCATCATTAGACACGCTGTCGGGATAGAGGTCGAGTCGTTGCAGCGCGAACGGCAACCGGCGGGTGTGATGATGATTCCGATTCCTCACGCCGGCATTCTCCGCGAGGTGCGAGGCAGCAACGAAGCGAAACAGGTTGACGGAATCGAGGAGATTACTATCAGTATACCGATTGGACAGGAGGTTGTTCCCCTGCCAGAGGGGACGCGGTACCTCGGGTTTATCTTCGCGAGAGGTGGAACACCCGAAAGCGTCGAGGCAGCCCTGCGGGAAGCCCATCGCCGGCTGGCGTTCGTCATTACGGCGCATGAAGTGTGATACGTGATTGGGATTCGTAACAGGAGTTGCGAATTAGAAGAAGCATCGATCGTAGAGCCCCAGACGACCGATGCTCTGGGTTGACGCCGCGACTCTGCATTGGGCGTTCCTCCGAGACCGAATCCATTCTTGCGCTCTATCTGATCGGTATGTTATGATAACGCTTGTTATTGACTTTTTCACTTTATCAGATTTAGAAACCGAGTTACAAGTCTTATACGGAAAAATTCCGTATAGCATCATAAAATGAGGTATTATACGGCAAAAATTCCGTATACTCAATAGTTATACGAGTTTTTCACTTATGAACCCAGGCGCCTTGAACTGAAGTTCAGGCTCAAAGCCAAAGTCGTCTGAAGACGACTAATAACCTTTGTAGTTTAAATTGCGACTATTTTGTGGGAATTAGACCGGGTTTTCAGTCGTCAATCTTTGGTTGATGAAAGTCGCTATCCCTCGCGTCAACCAGTTGTCGCCAAGCCCGGTCAAAACCCGGTCTACTGAACTCCAGAACGGTTCTAACACCTCCGTTATCTCCGCCTCAATCGACTCTAATGTCTCAAAAATCTGGTTGCTGAC
>JAPUIP010000587.1 GCA_027296925.1 Candidatus Poribacteria bacterium
CTCGAATTCGAGCTAGGCGGGTTCCGAAGGGCGCGTCGGCAAAAGTCTCCTCCAGTCTTCCCTCTGATTGTAGGCATTTGGCTTCCATGTCAATGATTTCGCTGAGCGCATCTTTGATCGGCTGCAAATCTGCCCGCGAAAAAACAGTGGACTTGACCACATGCCCTTCTTCATGAAACTGCTGCAATTCTGCTTTTGTGAGACTCATGCTGGCTCCTCCAGGACCTTTCTTCAGTTTTCCGCGTCTCAAATCTTTTCACGAATCCGCATCAACCGCGCACCCGCTTCGCGCAAAGTCTCTTCATCTTTACTAAACATGAACCGAAGTTTCGTCCGCCCCAGTTCGGGGTGACTGTAGAAGCTGGAGCCCGGCACCCCGCCGACGCCAATCTCCTTGACAAGCCAATGCGCAAATTCGGTGTCACTCGGAAAACCGAACGCGCTGATGTCAGTCATGATGTAGTACGCCCCCTCGGGGACATAGCAGCGAAATCCAGCCTCCGTCAACAACTCCAAAAGCAATTTGCGCCGATGGTCATATCGTTCAACCAGTTGCCGGTAGTATGCCGGATCCAATTGGAGTGCGGCGACGCCCGCTTCCTGTAAGGGATGGGGCGCGCCGACCGTTAAGAAATCGTGCATCTTGCGAATGGCGTTCGCCAGGTATTCGGGGGCAACCACATAACCGAGCCGCCAGCCGGTGATGGAGTACGTCTTGCTCAGCCCCGAAATCGTGATCGTCCGGTCGCGCATCTCAGGCAGCGCGCCAATACTGACGTGTGGGCGCTCGTCATAGATCATGTGCTCATAGATCTCGTCCGTCACAGCGAGACAATCAAACTCGCAACACAGCGCCGCAATCTCCTGCAATTCGTCGCGGCTGAAGACTTTTCCGAGCGGGTTGTTCGGCGTGTTCAAGACAATCGCTTTCGTGTTTTGGCTGAAAGCGTTTCGCAGTTCATCGGAGTCATAAGCAAACTGGTAGTCGCCTTCAGGCGTGCGCGTCTCTCGCAACGGCACATAGACGGGCTTCGCTCCAGAGATAATCGTGTCCGGCCCATAGTTCTCATAGAACGGCTCAAAGATCACGATTTCATCGCCGGGGTTGATGATGGCTAGCATCGTCGACATCATGCCCTCGGTCGAGCCGCAGGTTACCGTGACGTTGCGATCGGGCTCAGTGGGGATGCCGTTAAATGTCGCCATCTTATGCGCAATTGCCTGGCGAAATCGCGGCGCCCCCCATGTGATGCTATATTGGTTGTACCCGTTTTGGATAGCATCGATCGCCGCACGCTTGACCTCCTCCGGCGGTTCAAATCCAGGCGTGCCTTGCGAGAGATTAATGGCATTGTGACGAATGCAGAACTGTGTCATCCCGCGGATAACGGATTCAGTAAATCGCGTAGATTTTTGTGAGATCATAGATTTCAGCATGGGAATGTTGGCATGAGTTTGTCGTTGCAAACGGTCAAGACGTTCACGTTACTTTGCGAATCGAATCGCCGACTCGGATTTCACCGCCTTCAACCACACGCACGAAAAGCCCACGTAGCCGTCGAGATTTGTAGGCGTCCGAATTGACGGCTTCCAGCGCGTCAGCGCCGTACCGGCGTTCAAATTTCTGACAGCCGGTATGCGGCACGTCCGTGACTTCAAGGGTAGCGCCGCCGATTTGTAGTCGCATACCGGTGGGTAGATTCTCCTTGCTCAGATCGAGATCGACGAGCAGATTATCACCGGCAAGGGACATGCCATCCGTGTCACCGGCGATCATCTGGAGAAACGGCGCGTTCATAACGGAGATCTGCGCCCCGGCATTTGGGCTTTTTGGGCGTGCCCATCGATCGCCATGAAGTCCACCTTCGGGGCTCACGTCAGCCGCTTGAGGTGTTTCCCGCCTTTCTTCCGGCAGGCGAAGTACAATCTGTTCGAGTATCCCTTCATCTTGCGGGCTTGCTGTCATCTGAGCAATTTGGGCTTCAATCTGATTCAATGATAAATGCTGAACTGCCATGTTTTCCTCCAATTTCATTGCAATTTTAGATTAGACGGGTCCAGGGCAAATCGGGGTTATTCCTTCTCAGCCCCTCTGCGCTTTTGCGTTGCGACGCTTTTCAAAGGTCTGATAAGCAGCGCCTACGGCTCCCGCAAATGCTGCTGCAGGTAGGCGACAGCAAGGGCTTCGATATTTTCGCCCGGTTTCGCGGGGCCGAGATGCTCCGGGCAGATGACCCCATCAAAGCCGGTTTCTTCGACCAGACGCAGGACGCGAGGATAATCGATCTCCCCTTCATCGAGGAACACCTCTTCAAATCCTTCCCAGTTTCCCACCACATCCCGCGCATGCGCAAAATGAATGCGGTCTGAGAGGGGAGCGACGGCGGAATATGGATCTGAATCTGCGAGTGCTAAAATACCGGCATCGTAAGTAACGCCGTTATACGGGTTGGGGACGTCTTCCAGTAGCCGCTGAATGCTCTCGAAATTCCAGATCAGGTAATCGGGGTGGAAGTGTCCGTGCGTTGCGATCTTCACGTTGGATTTTTCCGCACCTTCAGCAACCGCCGCGTAAAAATCCATCAGACTTTTCCACGCATCCGGTTCGTCCGCTTTGGAAGCGGGGCGCTCCATATATGTGTAGAACAGCACGGCGGGAATCGATGCTTCGCCGACACATTCGATCATCTGCAGGACACTCTCGAGGTCTTTGCGCCCTTCCAGCTGCCGAAGCCAATCCGGTGCAGCGGTGTTCCGTTCACAGTGTCGAAAGGCGTGTGTGTATATAACGCTCAGATCCACGCTCTGTTCAGCCAGCGCAGCTTTGGACGCCATCAGTTTCTCCACATCCCCCGGCGCGGTGGGCGCATCCCCGGCGGTAAAGACGGCGTCGCCGAGACACACCTGATCGACATTTAATTCGTGACAATACGCCGCGAGCTTTTTCGGGTCGTTCATTCCCGTCTGAATGCCAACTTTCATCAAAATTGTCCTTTCTGATTCGTCAACCGAATCTCAAGTTCAGTCACTTGCTTCTCTATTTTCGCATACTTCGGGGAAAATTGGAAGTTTTTTTTAGGGGCGCATCTCGTACCGACATTGAGATCGCCCTCATCTGTGGCGTAATTCTGTTTCTGAACAATTTGTAAATTTCTGTCAATGCTGATTTTCCCTTGATTTTTGAATCAATCTTGATACAATAATCAGTACACCGCAAAAGGTGATGACGGATTTACCAATGGCGACCATCCAATCATACTGAAGATAACTCTTTCCGACGGCGTGTTCGGAAGGCAATGGAGGCATATGAAATTATAGAGACGTTCAAACCAATTTCGCTCCCATTCTAGTTTTTCTTAGCGCAGTGAATCTACTGCTATTCAGCATTCCGGCAGCGGATGCGCAGAAAATGTACTGGACAGCCAAAGAGAGGATTCACCGCGCAGAGATAGACGGCGGAAGTGCAGAGACGTTCCTCTCGGTCATGCTGTTAGAGCCCCGCGGCATTGCGATTGACACGGTCGGAAGGAAAATCTACTGGACGGACCGGGGAAGGGAGAAAATCCAACGAGCGAATATGGATGGCACCGCTATCGAGGACCTGGTCGCCGGATGGCACGAAGATTGCTCTCACCGCGGCACGCGATGGCAACCATGAGATTTACATCATGGATGCTAACGGGACACGCCCGAGACGATTAACCGAGCATCCAGCCAATAACAGCGAGCCACATTGGTCACCGTTCGTCGCAGAAGCGCCTGCGGCGGCAGCGGACATCTCTATCTCCATGCGGCCCGACCGCCTGATCGCCGGCAGTGGGGCAACCGCAAAGGTGATTATCACCGTCATCGATGTGTTAGGAAATTTCCTCACAGGGGAAACAATTTCCCTCACGGCGACAAATGGGGTTCTGCCGGAAACCGCGACTGAACTCGGCAAGGTCATCATTGTTCTCGACGGTGGAAATAGCCAGGACAATCCCGCGTGGGACACCTTCAACGGATTAGCAGAATACGTCCACAACGTTTTCCGTGGGCGCACCTTCGACGAGGAGGATATTCAGTTTCTCTCACCGGAACCCACGCGAACGGTGGGTGCGGATACCGAGACAACCGTGAGTACGCTGGAACTGGCAATCACGAACTGGGCAAAATCGCGGGTCAATCCGCAGGTACCGCTTTTTCTGTACCTGCTCTCGCACAATTTAGAAGATCAATTCTTGCTGGAAAAACGGGGAGACCGGGAAATCTTTCTCGCTCCGGGCGCTTGTTGGGGCACAATTTGGAGCGGAGGGCGATGCGCTGAGCGGCGATGTCAACGGCGATGGGAGCGTGGATTGTGGTGGACCTCGTCATTGTCGGCTCGCATTTCGGTCAAACCACCGTAGCGTCGGCTCCCCTTGCGCAGACGCTTCCCGAAACGGAGCAAGGCGTTCCAGCGTTTCTTGTAATGCGGGCTGGCAGCTCACGCGGGAACGGATACGATAAGATTCAGCGAGCACTTGCCGCCTTAGACGCACAACCGCATCTGCCACACGGGGCAGAGACCGCACGTGATCTCCTCCGAACCTGGTTAATGAAAGCGGGCGTGATTGTCACCGAGACAAAGCTGCTTCCCAATTACCCTAACCCGTTCAACCCAGAGACATGGATTCCGTATCAGTTAGCGTCCGACGCGGCGGTGCATATCTCGATTTATGACATCAAGGGAACACTGGTGCGTCAATTAGCTCTTGGACACCGGCAGGCAGGATACTACACGAATCGAAGTCGCGCCGCACATTGGGACGGCAGATCTGAGATGGGAGAACAGGTTTCGAGCGGTGTGTATTTCTATCAACTCCGTACCGGTGACTTCACCGGTGTGGGACGGATGGTCATTGTCAAGTAGCGATCAATCTACTTCAGGAGACACTTATGAACAACCAATTGATGGCACTCATCGAGCAACATCAGAGTCAGATGGAGCGGTTACAGACGGCACAAGTGGATTCTGAATCCGTGTTTGCAACGGTTTTGGCGGAGTTCGCCATCGGAGAATCCGAGCAGTCGCTTTCGGCGGTGCTGGACTCGATTGAGCAGATTATCGAATTTGCGGAATCCCAACGCATGGATCTGGGCGGGGAATCCGCGTTTGCGCTTCTGAGAACGCTCATCAACGCTTATTACGCGGGACAGGACATTGATCTCCAGGATCGCGCACTTAGTTTGCTAGGCAGGCTGCTCTTCCGGCTGTCGCGCAAGGAGATCGATAGACCTACGGCGGAAGAGATTATCCGCGTCGTCGGTCTCGCTCAACGCGGAGTTTCGGAGGAGTCTCGAAACTTCCAACGCTTTTTACAGATCTTGCTTGCCGTCATCGATCTTTTAACCGCGGATGCAGCCCTGATCAACCGGAAAGATGATCTTGTGCGATCTCTGAATCGAATTCTCCGTGAGAACCGGAATCGACAAATCGTATCCGATTCGCTTTCCGCGTTGGTTTTGCTTTGCGATTACCTGACAAAAGGCGAACGCGAGGGGCTGCTGCAGTCAATGACGGAAGCGATAAACACCGATGGGCTGGAGGTCTTTCGGCGGTGTTTACAGGTCATCGTCCGCTTTTCAGGGCAACGGGGCGATAGCGATGAAAAGCCGGTCATACCGGAAGAGCGGGCGTTAACCGACGAGGCCGCGACGGAGGCGATCGCGCTCGTCGATGAACACGCGATCACTGCTGTGCCGGATCAGATTGCGCAAGCAATTATTGACCGCCTGCCACGACCTGAGTTTTCATCGGAGATCGTACAGCGGCTGGACGTCCTCTTCGTGCTGATTGCTCCAGCCAATAGCCCACAGCGGGCGGCTTTGATGGAGATGATCGCGCGAATCGTTGAGTCCGACAATTACAGCCAGATCGAAACAGTCCTGGAAGCGTTTCGTCCGCTTTACCCACAGTTAAGCACAAATGAGCAGGTTGCGCTTTCTACAGGCGTCTCCGGATTATTCAATCGAGGGGATTTGCGTTACCTCGATCTCGCGATTTCTGTCCTCGATGTTTTCGTTGCCGACCTCTCGGCAGATGATCAGACGCCAATCGTACGTGGTCTGATTCGGTCAACGCAATCCGATGAGGCACCACGCATCCACGCGGTTTTAGATCTATTGCCGGCAAGCTATGGCGGTTTTCATCCGGATCGACGCCACCAACTCCTTGACGAATTGACCCGTCTGATGCGAACCGGGACACTGGAGATGGTCGAGCGATCGCTCGCTTGCGCCACGGCAGTGCGTGCAAAGACAGTCGGTGGGTGGCCCGCGGAGATCGAGGCGGAATTGTCTCAGGCGATTGCACACGCCATCAAAACAGTGATGCACGAAACAAGCGGCTTCCCACTTGCCGAGTACCTAATCGAGTTTGTGGTGAGCGACGATACACTTCACCTCTTGTTACCAGAATGCCTGAAAACACTGGAACGGTTTAGACGGGCGCCGGGGCGCGAAAATCGTGTGTTTGAACTCCTGTGCCGTACCAGCGAGGGGCTGAGAGCACAGGCGACGCTATATCCGTCATTACCCCAGGCTGCTACGCTGTTGGGGAGTTTTGCGCAAACGCATCTCGCTCCGCTGCTCGACGAATTTGAACAGTTACTGGCAACCAGCGATGAACCGGTGAATCGAGCGATTCAGTCGCTGACGAAGACGATGCTCACAACGCTTTCCGAACTTTCCGCCACTGTTCGAGTGGTCAACTTCATCCTGCAGAATCACGCGCTAACAATTCCATCACTCATTGACGCCGCCGCTGCTGCGCTCTGCTCGCATGACCTCCACGAAGGGGAAGCCGATACGTTCGGCTTGATCCTCCAGCTTTATGATGTCTCGAATGCTGACGCACCGGCACGAGAGTCAATTACGGTGGGTTTACGCGACGCAGCAACGCGCGCTTCCACCTTCCAAGAGCTCGAGCGTGTGACCGCAGTTGCCGTCGCGGCGCCGGACCTTCCCCATTTTCGCAAGGAGGAACTCGAACGGGAGGTCTTGTCTCGACTTGTACCGCTGCTGAGGTCTGCGGATCATTGGCAACAGACGACAGATCTTTTGCATCGGCTGTGTGTTCAGATGACACATGCCGGCGGTGTCGCCCTGCGCGCCCAGTTGATGGAACTTCTCAGCGAAGTGGATTTGCCTTTTGCAACCTACCAGGCAATCGCCGATCTCACCTTCGCGCATGAGTTCTTGCAAGTCGATCTCCCCGCTGTGTGTGCAGAGAAGTTGGCTCAGTTTGCTCGCATCCCCGACATGAGCGAGCCCACATTCAATCTCATTGCTGAGAGTTGGGAAGTCGCTCCTGAAGCCTTTAAGATTCGGTTGACTTCGGAAATGCAGAGCGTTGTCGGTGCTGAAGGATTTACGTATACGCCTGAGCGTTATGCGCTGCTGCTCCGGTTTATCGACTACGTGTATCATGTGACGGACCACCTGCCAGCCGATCGAGAGAGTATCCAGTTGCATTACCTTAAGGCGTTGATTCGCCTCTCTCACACGCCGGAGTTGGAGGAGTCCTTATACACGCTCGTCCGTCGAGAAACAGGACCACTTCACAATATCTTATTGCCCAAGCCACGGGTCGCGCTCAGTGTGTGGTGGTTACTCGTGCCGCTCGCCGATCATTTGCCATCCTACTCGAAACTCAGAGCAAGCGTGAGTGGTTGGAAGCTCCCACCCGTGTTACAGCAGTCCATCACCCTCCGGCAGATCTCGATTGTTTTTGAGCATCTGTTGACACCGGAGGGCGCCCCGAACCAGTGTGCGCTGATGCGTCGTGCGTTCGTTAACGCCCTCGGTCAGCTCTATTTAGCCGACTCTGACGATGAAGCGGTCGTTGAGATGGGCGAATCCCTGCTCTCCGAATTCAAAGCGTACATCGCCGGAATATCGGATGCGGAGCATCACGATTGGGAGCGGGTTTGTCGGCAGATTTGGCAGGAAGACTCCCGCCGGGGAACCCCAGATGTGGATCGACTTCCAGGCCGCGTCCGAAAAGAGTTACGGCGTCAGATCAAAGAGATCTTTTCAAGTTAGGATGGTCGTTGCGCGAAGCGTGATGCAGTACCAGAAACTGATTTTCAAGCGTCAAGTCACATTCGGTGTGAGGGTCTTCAGTCACTCGGCATATCTGCAGAAATCGGCTGAAGTTGCCACAACAAGCACCGGTCTGTTTTTCAAATTCGTTAAAAGGAGAAATTGCAATGTTATTCCGAAGGCGGAATGAAAAAAATCACGCTGATAGCGCAGGCAAAACTGGAGTTCTCCAAGCAGTTAAGCGCATTGCAACGATGCTCATTTCTTCGATCCGATTCTTTGCCGAGGACTACGAGGGGATAGAAAGCGCGCACTTCAAGAAACAGTTAGATCAGGATACGCACCTGTTGGAAAACGCCGTGGATGTCGATGAGATAGAAAGCATCTACGAGAGACTGAAGAATCTCATTTTCCAGCAAAGCCAATTAGAGAAGGGCTATCGTGGGAATCAGCTTGAGGAGTACTCGAAAATTGTTGAGGCATTGATGGAAGGCATCAGTGTATTTGCTGACGATAATACGCTCATCAACAATCAGTTGGATAGCGGTCTGGGACGGATCAGTAAAGCGGTTGAGTTGGATGACCTCAAACAGATTCGCGCCCAGGTCACGCAAGAAGTGAGCAAAATCAAGCGCATCATGGCGGAGAAAAAGCAGCGTGATGATCAAAGGCAACACACGCTGGCGCAGGAGGTTCAAACCTTAAGTTTGCAACTCGAAACTGCCAAGGAAGAAGGGCGCATCGACGGACTCACGAAAGTGTATAACCGCCTCGCGTTCGATCAGTATATTGAAGCTGAATGCCAGCGGAGCAGCATTGTCGGCCGCGGGTTTGGGGTCACGTTATTTGACCTGGATCACTTCAAGCAGGTGAATGATACACATGGTCACCCGGTTGGTGACAGACTGCTGATTGCCGTTGGGCGCCAAGCGAAAGACCTCCTACGTGCAGATGATTTCGTTGCCCGTTACGGTGGCGAAGAGTTTGTCATCGTCTTGCGCGGTGATTCGATAACCGATGTGTGGAAGGTGTCGGAACGCCTCAGGAGAACAATCGCTCACCGAGAGTTTCGCTACCAAAAAGAGAATGGCACCGAGCAAACAGTGCATGTCACCATATCGGGGGGCATTGCATGGTTTCGGGAGTCCGATACGGTTGAATCATTAATCGAACGCGCCGACCGGGCGTTGTACCTCGCGAAGCAGCGTGGAAGGAATCGAACCTGCACGGAGGATGAACTTCAGCAACCCGCAGACGAGCCCGATGAAGCTCATGCATGATTGAATCGGCGGTTGATGCATTGTGCTGAAGACTTCAACGAATCTCTAACAGGATCGGATTCAGCGGCTCAAGATCGAGTCCGGTACGGCTCACCTTCTGCTCGACGAGCAGGTTTCGCATTCGATGGCCGCCAGCGGTCAAGTAGAAAGGCTTCAACTTCAGCGTTTGAAACAGTGGTCTCGTCAGGAAAAACGCTCTGTGGCCCAAATTCCACCTGGATCAGGTTTATGCCGTAGCGCGTGAACTTTTCAACATCGCCGCGGACCTGCGAAAAATGTCCATAGCCTGTGAAAAACACAGGACGCTGTTCCAGTGCGCCACTCCCGGAATCCTTCGTCATCCCATGAAAGGATGCGCCGTCGATGTGAATTTCGCCCGTCTGATAGCGTGGAACACTGACCGGCTTGAGTTGCTCCATCAGAAATTCCTCAAGCTCCCCAACCGCTGTCTTGCCCAATTCGAACACCGCATAGCTTGCCTCTAATGCGCGTTCATGTTCACCGCCCTCCAGATCGCTGTAGACGTAGGGGATAAAGTCCTCCAGAATGGCTATTGAGATGTCAACATAGTCGATGGGTAAACCCCTTTGCCGGGCGTGCGCTGCGAGTTGGTTCAATTGATCGAGAAGATTTTGAGATTCAGTCAGTTCGGCACGAACCGCTTCGATGATATTAGATGTGTTATTGTTCACGTTGGCTCCTTGGCGTCAGACGTGATGAACGATGAATAGAACTGACGCATCACGTATCGATTCGCCGATACAAAAACCTCTTGAAAAACGGATATGGATTCAGTATTATACTAAGCGTTTACCGGTAGACCAAAGATTACAGATACAGACTGAATAACAGGAGGAATTTCGCATGATTATTTTTCTAAGGGAGAAATTTATCGCCCAGATATTCATGGGACTTATCGCATTTGTCTTTGTCATTGGCACGGTTTTCCTCTACTCATCGTCACAGGATCCGCTCGGCAGAGGGACGGATAATCGGGTTGTTCTTGAGATCAACAATACAAAAGTGCAGCAGAGCGAATTTGAAAATCTTGTTTCTGACGAGCTTCAAAGACAGCAACAGCAGAGCCAAGGCCGTGTGCAAGTGGAACGGGAGCAGGTCGAGCGGCAGGTTATTGATCAGCTTATTAATCGACAGCTTCTGCTCGGCAGCATCCGCATCAGTGACGCGGAGATTGATCGATATATTCGGAGCAATAGCAATCTGCTTTTGAGCTACAATTTTTACCAGCAGCAAGGGGGGGCTGATGCCTACCGTCAATACGTCCGCGTCCTCATAAGCGATCAAACCCTGCGCAACCAGATCCAGGGACTTGAGTTGGTTACAGATACAGAAGTGGAGAATGAGTATTACCGCCAGAATAACAAGGCCAAGCTGAAGTTCATTCAATTTAAACACTTTCAGTACAACCGTGTCGCCACGGTTGATGACGCCGAAGCGGCAGCCTATTTTGAGGAGCAGAAAGAGGATTATAAAAAGGCGGACACAATCAATTTAAGGTTCATCAAACTAGCCCCGAAAAACTTCGTCTCGGACGAGGCGGTGCAAGCCTACTACAATGAAAATAAGGGGGATTTTACGACGCCTGAAGTGGTAAAGGCGCGTCACATCCTGAAGAAATTTCCAGATAATGCCACTGAGGAACAGAAGGCGGAAGTCAGGGCAGAGTCGGAAAAGGTGCTTGAGACGGTGAAGGCTGCTATCGCCGAAGGACAGGATTTCGCTGAACTTGCAAAAGCGCATTCCGAAGATACCGGCTCGGCTGCGAATGGAGGCGCGTTGAGAGGAAGCAACCCCGATCTGCCGCCGGGCGACTATTTTGCGCGAGGTGATATGGTGAAGCCGTTTGAGCAGTCAGCCTTTGACGAGTTGAAGCCGGGTGAGGTCAGTGATCTAGTTGAGACGCGATACGGGTATCATATCATCAAGCTAGAGGAGAAGCGGCCGGAAGAGGTCAAGCCTTTCGAGCAAGCCAAAATCGAAATCAAGAATAAGCTGGTCCAGATTGCCGGGGTTGACGAAGCCAAGACAATTTCAGAAGACCTCCTGTTTGATGTTGAAATTCAGGATTATGATGAGGCGGTTAAGCTCGACCGGTACAAAGACCTGTCGCTGACGTTTCAGGACACCGGACTTTTTGAGGAAGATGAGAGTAATATCCCCAAGATTGGATCGAAATGGGCGTATCGGGGTTTGATTGAGAAAATTTTCGACATGGAGGTAAACGTCAGCGACATTATCGAAACCAAGAAATCGAGCGGGGATATTGAGGCTTACTTTGTGGCGAAAGTCCTTGAAAAGCAGCCGGCGGCGATACCTGAATTTGACACGGTCAAAAATCAAGTGATTGACGACATCAAAACGGAAAAGGCAAAACAGATAGCTCTGGAAGACGCGCAAAAGCTGTTGGGCCTCCGGGGCGACGATGAGTCGCTTGAAGATCTGGTGAAAAAGTATGAGGCACCGGAAGGAATTTCCAAGAAAGAACAAGAGGTCAAGGAGGGTAGCTTGTTCGCCCTTTCACCAAGCAGCAATTATGTCTCTGGGATGGGGACGTGCCGAGAAGCCATGTTCGTCGCCTTTGAGATGGAACTGAATGAGGTGCAGGGGCCGTTCCAGGGGGATAATTCCGCCTACATCATCCAGCTTGTTGAGCAACAAGCACCGGATATGGAGAAGTTCCAGAATGACCCGGCGGAGAAAGCCCGGATTCGCAAAGCACTACTGCAAACGAAACAGAGCGAGGTTTACAATAATTGGTTGGCAGCTCTGAAAAAACAAGCCAAAATCGTGGATAAGCGGTCTGAATCTTAGGAGTGAGGATTAAGTGACTTCTACATTTCGACCCCTCCTTGGCAAGGAGGGGAAGGACGGGCTGTACTGGATTCTCCCCTTACGAAGGTTACTCCCCTTTTCAAGGGGATCTGGAGTATAGGTAATACTCCAGATGTCTTCTCTTGTTAGGAGGGGTGATGCGAAGCATCCGGGGGAGGAAGAGGGGGTTGAAGAAAATCACCAACTCGAATCGCCATTCCTTAGCTTTCTCGCTGCCGAACCATCTCATGCCCTTCAAGCAGGTCGTAGGCAATGGCGCCCTGGCTCTGCGCCGGTGGAAGCACACCGAGCAGATGACAGAACGTCGGTACGACATCGGCGGCGTGGATGTAGCCAAGCGTCTCGGCGGGACGTTCGTAACCCTTTTTGATGTCCGGTCCGGCGAGCAGCATCGATCCAAAGCTGGACGAGAGGTCGTTCTGTGTGGGAAGAAAGCCGCCGTGATGCGCCCCAAATACTTCGGGCGCCCCAACCGTCCCACCGCCGACGATTCGCTTCCATTGACCGTAGTAACCACTGACGTAGCCGTGGTCCCAAGCGAAGACGACATCGCCGCACTGATCACCCCATTGACCGAGGAGGTAGGCATCGCGCTTCGGCAAAGCAATCGCCACGGGAGTGCCTCCGACTTCTTCATCAACCCAGGTTCGTAGCGCCAGCAGGAGTTCCCGCTCGATCTTGTCAAACTCCGGCCCCGGCTCCGCGTTGATAAAGATGTCAAAGCCTTTGTCGTCCTTGAGGTAAGCCTGCGTTTTCTCCCAATCGATGTCCTTCTCCAGCACTTCATCCTGTTCAACGCCTTCGGCGCCGTTTGTCAGAACGGTAAACCCCCGCTCATGGAGAAACTTGCGGATGTTGGCGATACGAATGTCAGGGAAGGCACCGTGATCGCCAAGCGTTCCCACGTAAGTCTCGGCATCAGCCGCCTCCCAGATCCTTCCAAGAATCCGATCCCCGACCTGATAAGCTCGACGGAAGTAGTCCATCGCCTCGTCTGCGTTTTCTGGGGTGTAGCCGGGACAGGCAGGGTCTACATCGTTGAGGTGGATGTGGTTGAGGTAATCGTAGAGATGCCAATGACAGATAAAGAAGGAGCAGTCTCGCTCATGAAGCATGTAGTTGGCGACATCAGCAACCCAAATTCCCTGATATTCGCACTCTTCAAGAGCGGTGTCGAAATCCGTCATGCCTGACGTATAAGGCGTCATGGAGGCGTGTTCCTGATAAGGACCAAAGCGGGAAATAAGATCGGGGGCTAAGTCATCCGGGTAGGTAAATCCGTCGGCATACGTGACCTGCGAACGGTAGAGTTTCAGGTGCTCGCCGTTGGGGTCGAGTTCCATGAGCTTAAACCGGACGGACGCGCGCTGTTCCCTGCCATCGATCCGGAAGGCTTCAATTGCCCATTCACTCCACTGACCGAGTTCGGCTTCGGTAATTCGACTGCTCCCATCTTTCCTCGAACAGATCTGTACTCGATCATAACCGTTGCCGTGGCTATCGAGCACAAGTAGGTGGAACGTGTTAACATCGCCGCCAATCCGGGCGTGAACCTCGATGGTCGATTCGAGGGGCGCTGACCGGCTCGGAGGCAGGTTGTCCCAACCTTCGGCGGATGTCAGCGGAGGAATCGGCATGATACTCTGTTGTGCCCGGCGGACGGCGGTCCCGTCGTGATCCATCTCGACAGTTGCGACATCCTCGCGGGTCGTGTAGGCTTGGCAGGCGGCAATTTCATAGTCCGTGCTAGCGTAACCCGGGTGCCCAAAACCGTCCACCACAAACCCTGTCTTGACACCGGAAGGGGCGGCGGCGGGATAGTGGACGGCAACGCCTTTGAGTCCGGCGCGCTCCAGCGCATTCCAGATGCGTTCGGCATTGGAGGCACGACCGTCGAAACTGTTAATGCGCTTTCCCGGCTCGACCTCTACATGCCAGCGGGAAACGCCGTGCGTACCGGTATGCGCACCGGTAGAGAGGGTCGCCCAGTTGGTCGGCGTCCAGACAGGGAAGGAGGGGGCGGTCTGATTCACGGTGCCGGCTTTGAGCATCCGCTCGAAATTGGGCAGGCAGCCTTCAGCAGCAAATTTCTTCATCATCGGGACGACGAAGCCATCCATTCCAAAGGCACATATTTTTTTTGCCATCTGATTTACCTTTTTCTTTTGGTTGATCTCTATTATAAAATTTGTCGTACGGTAAAATTTGCTAGAATAAAATGCCGGGTGTGATTTATTGGAGAACCACACCCCGGCTCTATTTGGACGCCGGGTATGTCGACTGGCAAACCCCTGGGGGTCAAGAAAAACCGGGGGTTTGCGGGCATCCGTTAAACTGCCTCAGCGTGGTGCCAATATAGCAAAGAATCAAAATTCCGTCAAGTGGAAAATGCTGTTTTCAGAAAAGCTCGGCAGAGCTATTTCTCGTTTATCCTTTTTGTCGTGATGATTATTACTCCCTTTTACGCTCTGGCTTGAACAGCAATCACGCGAGCCGGCGCGCCGTCCGCGTCGAGGATCTTCAAAGGGAGTGCGTAAAGTTGAGTATACGGAGCTGTCAATTCGTACAGGTTACAGAGATACTCAATCATAATGACGCCGTTGCGAAGTAGCACATCGTGTGTGACAAATTCAGAAATCGGCGAGACCTCTTGTTCCAGCAGTTTTCGGATCGGATAGTCCTGCGGAAAATCATAACCAACCGCTTTAATCTGCCGGGACAGAAGCCACTCGCACGCCGGTCGGGTCATATATGGCGCCGTCGTCCAAAATTCCGGACGCTTTGGCGAGGCGACTCTGTCCCAACAGGTCTTCAGCAGGACGATGTCGCCCGGGTCGATATGCGCCCCTGCGCTGCGGATATGCGCGTCGGTAATCGCCGAATTGGGTTCGCGGCTCGTGAGATCCACAATCGCCGCTCGGCCCACGATCTGATTGAGTGAAATGTCACTCGTTGTTTGACCGTTGGGGTCGATATGCCTCGGCGCGTCAATATGCGTAAATCCATGAACTGCCCACCCCACCCAAGTTACCTGGAAAGCACTGCCTCTGTTGAAGCTTTCTCTGAGTTGTCGATCTACTGTCCACCGGAAATGGTTCTCAATTGGCATTGTCAGGTCAACAATCTTCGTCATCTCTCGTAGGCCTCCCTCGCCCGAGACGCAAATCCCCCTTCAGACCAAGAGCTACCGCCCAGAAAGACGGAATGCTGCGAAGGCGATACGGTCATTTGTCGGATCATGCCAACACCTTAAGCGTAAAAATAGAATTGAGCTACTGCCGTTATTATAACCCTGTTTCACTTTTGTGTTCCCCCAAAATTTGGTCTCTCACAGAAATGACCAGAAATGGGTTGAGGAATACTTAGAAGACGTGATACAATGAAGCATCGAACCCGAAGCATAAATGAGAAATAGAAAGGAAAATTCGTCGAATGCCTCAGTTTGTCAAAGCTGCGAAAACGGATGAGATCCAGCCCGATACATGTCTTGGCGTGAAGGTCGAAGGGGTTTTTGTTGGAATCTACAACATCGATGGGCAGTACTATGCGATGAACAACATCTGCCCGCACCTCGGTGGGATGTTAAGCTATGGATTCCTGGAGGACAACCTCATTACCTGTCCGCTCCACATGTGGGAATTTGATGTGAAGAACGGAAAGTGTGTCTGGCCAGAGAATGAGCGGCTTCCAACCTATCCCGTGAAAGTCGAAGGGGGAGATATTCTCGTTGATGTCGATTCACCCCAACTCGCAGAGTGATGGATAGAAAAATGCGGCCCCAAGGCAAGTCAATTGCTTCACGCATTCTGTTTTACCGTTACGCCTTCCCAGTGTCTCGTTAATTTACCCGAACGTTCATGAATAGCAGGAGTTATTGAGGAGGAGTTGAAGGATATGGCCTATTTACTCACCGGCGGAATGGGATGCATCGGATCCTACGTCATCCGTGATCTTCTGAACGCCGGCGAAGAGATTGTTGTCTACGATTTTGCCCATGATTTGACAATCCCCAAGCTGGTGTTGACGGCAGAGCAGCTTGAACAGTTCACGTTTGTCCAGGGAGACATCACCGATCTGCCCCACGTTTTGCGGACAATCAAGGAACACAACATCGATCGAATTATTCATCTTGCATCCTGGCAGGTGCCGGCGTGTCAAGCCAACCCGCCGCAGGCCCTGAAAATCGTCTGCGAAGGAACGATTAATATGTTCGAGGCGGCACGACTCTTCAATCTCAAGCGGACCGTATGGGCGAGCAGCGTCGCGGTCTTCGGATTGCCGGAAGATTACAATCACCAACAGATCGCCAATGACGCACCCCATTTTCCAAAGTTCATTTACGGCGCCTGCAAATCCCTCAACGAAAGGTATGCGGTTCACTACTTTGACAACTACGGCGTGGACTCGATCGGGTTGCGGTTTACGGCGGTGTACGGCGTGGGACGGACGCGAGGGATGAGTTCGTTCACGACACAGATGATTGAGGCGGTGGCATTGGGACGTCCTTACGTCTCTCCCTTTGGGGACGACGCTGTAGACTGGCAATACGTAGAAGATGTCTCCCGATCTATTGTGATGTCGTGCACCTGCCCACCAACGAAAACGCGCGTATTCAGTGTTAAAGGGGGCATTCGTCCAGTGAAGGAAGGGGTTGCTTATCTCAAAAAGCTAGTGCCTGACGCGGATATCACACTTGAACCGGGCGTGTTTGGGATCTCGTGGGATTACGATGCCACGCCAATCGCTGAAGAGATTGGGTTTACACCGGCATACACCATGGAAGCGGGCATCCTGAAGACATTCAACCGCTTCCGTGAGTTGGCGGGATTAGAGCCGATTGATGAGGCGTAATGCAATGGCGCATGGGGTAAAACCAATTCTGAATCAATTGGCTACTAACCTTGAAAAGGTTCGCAACCTTTTCAAGGTTGACACATGCGATTCGTAGCTTTTAGAAGTGGAAATGGTATAAGACGATTGATGGATGTGGATTCACAGATTGTTAGGTGTGATAGCAAGTTTCGGCTAAACTCTCAAGGCAGCGAAAGGTAGGTAAAGGTCAAACGTAAAACGTAAAGGTAGCCTTACGTCTTACGCTTGACTCTGTCGCTTAGAGCAGTTCCTTGAGATACTGTACGCGCGTATGATGACGCAACTTGCGAAGGGCTTCGTCCTCAATCTGACGGACCCTTTCTCGGCTGATGCCGAGTTGCCGTCCGATTTCAGCGAGGGTGTACTCCGTGCCATCCGTTAGCCCGTAACGAAGTTTAATCACGAGTGTTTCACGGGGGGCTAGGGTGTTGAGCACCTTTTCAAGAGACTCCTTTTCTGAGTTACAGAGCAATTCCTCCTCAGGCGTTACCTGTGAGTCATCCGCCAATAAATCCGAAATCGTCGCATCGGGCGAAGATTCGCTCAAGGGAGAATCCAGAGAAATCGTTCCCTTGGTGCTTTGGAGGATTTCGATGACGCGATTTTCGGACATCTCGACGGCTTGCGCAATCTCTTTGATATCGGGTTCACGCTCAAGATCTCTGGCGAGTTTGGCCTGCGCCTGTTTGATAGATCTCCGCGTTTCCCCGACATAGCAGGGAATGCGAATCGTCTGGCTCTGCTGATCCAATGCCCGCTTAATCGCTTGCATGATCCACCATGTCGCATAGGTGCTAAAACGATACCCTCTTTTGAGATCGAATTTCTCTACCGCCTTCATCAAGCCGACGCTTCCCTCTTGCATCAGATCTAGGAAGGAAAGCGATGACTGGTTGAAATTATGCTGTTTGGCGATACTGGCGACAAGCAGGAGGTTTGCTTCAACGATTTTCAGCTTAGAATCTTGGATGAGTTGGACAGCCTCGTGCAGATCCGCCCACAGTTGCGAAAGGCGGGCACACTCTTGAGCGTGATCGCTGGCTACCATCGCTTCATCTATCTCAACACATTGTTGATAAGCCTTAATCTCCTTTAGGATCTGGTCCAAAAGGGTGGCGATATCCATCGGACTCCACCAGATGCCCGGTGTCGCCTTCTGTTTGGCACCACGCCTGCGATTGGCTTTGGGACGTATTTTTTCTAAAATGAGTGGGGGAAGCTGATCTAATAACGCGGTAACCTGCTGTATGCCTTCTCCCCACTGTTCAAAGAGAGCGACCTCTTCTACGGGTTTGAGTAAAGGGGTACGAGCGATTTCCTGAAGATAGGAAAATGCTTCATCTCTCATGCCATCACCCACATCGCCACGGCGCCGAAAGGAAGCAATCATGTGATTATCCGAGTCTGGTTCGACTTTATCTTCATCTTGACCCTCGGATTCGTCGGTGGGTAATGCCGATATAAAATGACCGTCTTCGTCGAACTCGACCCTCGGCTCGTCATCAACCCTGAATTTGCGTTTTGCGCTCATTTCTTGTTTCAACTCCATTCTGCTAAGTTTTGCTGAATTTCAGATTATCACAAAAATCCATAGGCAACCTGCTATCTGTTGGTTTCATTCAAACGATGAAACATGATGTGTGATATACAATTATGTTATAATACATACGATTGATCAACCTGGAGGTCACTATGAAACAACCTACCAAAGCTGATGTTCTCAGCCGCCTTCAGCGCGGCGAATCGTTCGTTGGAGAAAATCTGGCAAACATCGATTTCTCCGGTGCTTCTCTCGTTTCCATCAATCTAATCGCTGCGGATCTGAGCAATGCCGTGTTGACAAAGGCAGATTTGACCGACGCAAACTTCAATGATGCAAATCTTTCCAACGCCAATTTTTTAGGGGCGGTCATGAAGAGAGCATTCTTGGTTGGTGCGGATTTAACGAACGCGAATTTTGAGGGGGCAGACCTTGAAGGCGCTTTTCTCAGCGGTACTGTTCTTTCCGGCACAAATTTCCGTGGCGCAAATTTACGCCATGCCACTATCGGTGCACCGTACTGGGCGGTACCAGATCCGTTTGGCAGTCTCACGAGTTTCGAAAATGCCAACCTTGAGGAGGCAATTTTTGGTGAAACGGTGATGAAAGGGGTTATACTGCTCGGCGCAAAACTGAACGGCGCCTATTTATACGAGGTGGATCTTTCAGAAGCCGTATACAAATCTGCAGACCTTGAAGGCGCTGTGACCAAGAAAGCGTTTCAGGAATCGATTTGGGATTGAATATTGTCGTGTCTTTTCACCCTTGGGGTGAGCTTTCAAGATACGCCCCATTGCCGATGACCGTCAGAATTTTCACCATTGAGACGTTTATTCTATGGGTTAAGTTTACAAGGAAGCAGCAAGAAAGCAGCAATCCTTTGATTTGGACTGAATTAGACGCGACTTACTGTCGAAACTGCATCTGGCACAATTTTTGATATATCCCACCTTTTTCCAATAATTCTGTATGGGTGCCGCTTTCAACAATTTCCCCACGCTCCAGGACCAAAATTTTATCCGCATGAATCACTGTCGAAAGTCGATGCGCGATAACGAAGGTTGTCCTTTCTTTCATTAGGTTGGCCAGGGAAGCCTGAACAAGCACCTCCGATTCGCTATCAAGCGACGAAGTGGCTTCATCAAGCACAAGAATCCGAGGGTTTTTCAGAATTGCCCGCGCGATTGAGAGGCGCTGTTGCTGTCCTCCAGATAACTTCATCCCGGATTCACCGATCTGGGTTTCATACCCCTTGGGCATTTGGGTAATAAAATCGTGCGCATTCGCCTTTTGCGCTGCCTCAATTGCCGCTTCGCGACTCGCCGTTGGTACGCCGTAAGTGATGTTCTCCATGACTGTTCCGTCGAACAAGATCGTGTCTTGTGGCACAATCGCGATTTGCCCTCTGAGGGAGTCCAGCGTTACCTGGGAGATTGGCATTCCGTCGATCAAGACCTCGCCCGACTCGACTTCGTAAAACCGCGACAGTAAGTTGACCAATGTCGTCTTTCCACTTCCGCTTGGACCGACCAACGCGACAACCTCGCCCGGCTTGACATGGAAACTGATATGTTTGACGACCGCGTCCTGATCATATCCGAAAGACACATCGTGGAATTCGACTTCGCCGCAAATCGACGTTAAGCGCTGCTGTTTCTTGCCGTTGCGATTCTCCTGCTCAAAATCGAGGACGTAAAAGATCCTTTCAGCTGACGCAAGACTTTGTTGTAAAATATTGTTGAAGAGCCCGATTGTTCTGATCGGCTTAAACATCATGGTGATCATCGCGATGTAGCCGATGAACCAGCCGGTTGATAGCTTGCCTTGAATGACCTGCCAACATCCAAGCCCAAAGACGGTTGCAACGCCAACGGCGCTGATCATCTCTATGAGCGGTGATAACATGGCGGCAAGGCGAACGCGGCGCATGGCACTGCGGTACTGCTGCTGGTTTGTCGCGGCAAAACGCTTCTGTTCGATTTCTTCCGCGGTAAAACTCTTGATAATCTTAATCCCAAAGATCGTCTCTTTCAGTTGTGAAGAGATGTCCGAGGTGCGCTGTTGAATTTCGGCACTCACGCTGCGAACCCGTTGCCCAAACTGATTAATCAGATGTGCGAGCAGTGGCAGCACAAGTAGTGCAAGTGCTGTCAACTCAAAACTTCGATACAGCAGGACCGAAACAAAGACGGGGATGAAGACTATCGCACGGGTGATGTCCGCCGTTGATCCAATGGCATTTTGCCACGTCCGGACATCGGCCGTGACTCGCGCCATCAGATCTCCCGTCTGGTGCATTTTTAGCACGCCCAGCGGTGCAAAGAGAATCTTTTCGTACAACTCATTACGAACGCGGATCACCGATTTCTGCCCGACGCGCGCCATGAGATAATCATTGCTGTATTTGAACCCACCTTTAATCAGGACAAGTGCCAGAAGCCCTGCCAAGATCCAAATGACAAGCCTGAAGGCGACTCGGGTATCCGAAACGGCAATTTCGATGCCGTCGAAGAACCCACCAAAACGGAAGTACTTTATAACAATTGGTCCCGCTTCAGAGCTGCTGGTTTCAATCAGTTTGAGTGCGTCAATGGTATCGGCTAAAATGTGGACGTAGCCCATTTCGCAGATGGCAATGATCAAGGCGGAGATTAACGCCAATGCGATCGAACCGATATGCGGTGACAGATACTTTGCAAAGCGTAAGAATGTGGGCATGATTAGCGCTTTTCTGCAATCGTTATCATCCGCCGGCCCTCCATTAGAAACGGGCTATAATCAAAGTCACCGTAAACCGCACAGACCTCCAGATTTATCGATTCCAAAATGACTTTCAGTTCCGCTGGAAAGTAAAACCGGATGCGGTTGACCGACTCGCGGATGTTGCCGGTAGCGAGTTCAACCACCGTCCGATAGTCGGAGAGCCGACCGGATTCGGGGTCGTATTCGACCTCGGCAAGCGCGAGGGTTGATTCGGACATCCACCACCAATTGCGCGTCCCATCCAGTTGGCTGACGGCGTGCGGATTCCAATAATCTAGCAAGAGTTTGCCGCCGGGCTTGAGGGTTGCCGCAACTTCCGCGAGGGCACGTTTATTGTCATCGTCATCAAAAAAACCGAAGCTGGTAAAGAGATTAATGACCGCATCGCATACCGGCTTCAGGGGGATGCGGCGCATATCAGCTTCAATGAGATGCATGCGATTACGACTTGCGGTCGTGTTTTTCTTGGCTTCCGCTAACAGGAAACGAGAACTGTCAACGCCGATGACCGCCATCCCTTTATCTGCTAAAAGCTGTCCATGCCGGCCCTGTCCACAGCAGAGATCCAGAACAGTCGCCCCGCGCTGGAGTTCAAGCGTCTCGCAGATGAATTCGACCTCTTCCTCTGTTTCCGCTTCCGAAGGCAGTTCGGAAAGGAGATAGGTTTGATCCCACATACAATGCGTGATGCGTAAGGTAATCGCTTGATTCCGTCCCAGATGCTCTCAGCCCGTATAATCTTCCTTGTATCGCCCAAACTGGATGACCCGCGCCTCAGATGCCGCTCCCACTTTACAACGAATTTTCAACTGCCGGGTATGAAAGTCCGCGGCGTCAATCATTCCGATTGAGATCGTTTTCCCTGCCGTATTCAATAACCCAATCAAACGTCGGTCAAAGTATTCGGGAGTCTCCGTGATCAGATGCCTCAGACTAAAATGGCTCTTCAGTCGCGCTTGGATGAGATTGGACAATCCATCCGGTGTTACAAGTACTAGCGATCTGCCTCCCCACTCCGCATAAAGCACCCGATCATCGACAAACTGCGAGAGAATTTCCAGCTCCTTTTCATTTGCTTGCCGCCCAGTAAAGAATGGCGTTCGCTGTCCACAGATCTGATCAAAAGGCAACGTTGCCTGAGTACAGGTCGAAAAGTAGCGTTCAAAACTGGACTGACGATATTTCCTTCGGAACTCACTACTCTTGGAAGTGACCCGTTTATGGGGCGACAGGCGATGCGTCTGTACTGTGTGAAATCCCTCAAAGCACCCGACAATCGAATCTAACTCGCGCGATCGATGAATGCAGATCAGGTGGGTGGGCTTAACCAGTTCGATTTTATGCTGTTTGAGAATAGTAGCGGCAGCCCCTTCAACATAACCTGTCGTATCAATCACGATAAAATCAGCGTCGGCATCAAGCGCGGCATCAACCATCAAGCGCGTACCGGTCACACATTGCAGCAGGTGGTGTTCGGGCGAAGTCCAACCCACAAAGTAAAGTGCGTCTGCATCCGGTAAGGGTGAAGTATTCGTCCCTTGATTCCAGAAAGTGCTCCCATTTTCACGCGCAAAAGCTTCCCCCTCGAAAAGTTTCAGTCCAATTGTGGTTGGCGGCCCAATCTGCGATTGCCCCACATCTGCATCGACGAAGCCAACTATTAGCCCCTTTGCTGTGCCGTGTTCCACCAAGAAACGACAGAATGTTGATTTGCCAACATCGATTGCGCCGATAACCAGCACAATCTGTTGGCGCTGCACAACATGCCGAGCAATGCGTTCCCAATCATGGTTAGCTTGGTAACGATCGGTCATTTACGTTTCGGGCTCCCAGCGCACTGACTCGATTTCATGACGACTCCTGCGCACCCATTAGTTAGGAAGCACCGAAATCCTCATGGCTGATACTAAAAGCGGAGTTCATACCGAAATGAAACATCCGCATTGTTGAGGAGGCGGTCTACACTTCGCTGGGCTTTTGTTCCTAACAGCTTCTCAAGCAAAGAGACTTTGCGTTTGGCACGAACTACCTTTGGCTTGCCCGAAATGCCACCAAGTTCCCCCGCGCGATCGATCGCGTCCGGCAGATTCCCGAGTCGATCCACCAGCTTCCGTTCTAACGCCTGTTGCCCCGAAAAGATCCGACCATCAGCGAGCGCAGTGATCTCCTCTCGCGTTAAGTGTTCCTGCCGTCCCTCAAATATGGCATCGACAAACTGACTGTGAACATCATCAATTGTCCCTTGCAGAAGCTTTCGCTCTTCATCAGTGAGATCTCGCACAGGGGAACCGATGTCCTTGAATTCGCCGCTTTTCACAACCTGTTGGTCTAATCCCACCTTTTCGTACAGCCCTTTCAAATTCGTAAACTGCAAAATCACACCGATACTACCTGTGAGCGTACCGGGATTTGCGAAGATCTCATTGGCGGCGCTCGCGATATAATAACCGCCTGACGCAGCGGTGCTCCCCATTGACGCAACGACCGGTTTCTCCAATTTCTTCAACTCACTGTAGATCTCCTGAACAGGAGCAACACTGCCGCCCGGGGAGTTAATCCGCAGAACAATTGCCTTGACGGTCGAATCGTCACGATATTGATGAATCTCATCAATCGTGGTTGCCGCCTCTGAAATGGTGCCGACAATATCAATGATTGCAACTTTTTCTCCAATTGGCGCGCCACTTATCAACATGCGAGCAATCAGTACCAGGAATAATAGACCAACACTCACAAGCAGAATGATAAAGAATCTCTTCCGTTTCATAGTATAAACCGATCATCGAATTAGGAGCTCATGTTTCACGTAACATCTTTTCCGCGTGGTCTCGGAAGGCCTCGCCGAACTCTTTATCTGCCAACGAAAAACTAAAAAATGCTTCAAAATAGCTGCGGAAATTGCCGATATCGTACCGTTTTTCCCCCGAATCCAATTGAACACCCCACACGCGGTGGCCAGCTTGCAACATAAGCCGTATCGAATCCGTGATCTGGATCTCACCACCGCTACCGGGAGGGGTTTGACGGATGTAATCAAAAATCTCCGGGGAAAAAACATATCGAGCCGTAATGGCTAAATTGCTGGGAGCGTCTTCCACCTTCGGTTTCTCAATCAGATCTTCGATCTCAAAAACAGGACCAACTTCGCCTTTGGGAGCGGCTATGCCGTACTTGACGACGGATTGCCGATCGACGGTTTGAAATAGAATGGCGGCACTCGCCTGGTTCGTTGTAAACGCTTCGATCAGACGTTTGAGAACAGACCCCGGAACTTGAGAGGCAATAATTGAATCGCCCAAGCCAACGATGAACGGTTCATTACCGACGAAATATTCAGCCTTGCCGATTGCATCAGCCAATCCGGTGGGATTGCTCTGGCGCGTATAGAATAATTCCAGATCAGATCCAACGTGTTCAACGGGTTCAATTGCTTGTTTTTGTGCCAGACGATTCATCAGCACGGTATCCGGATCAAAGTGATCCTCAATGGCACGCTTCTGCTGGCTCGTCACAATTAAGATTTCCTTGATTCCAGCTTCGTAAATTTCTTCAACAACGTACTGAATCGCCGGCTTTCTGCCAACAGGAAGCATCTCTTTCGGCTGGGATTTCGTCGCAGGCAACAGACGCGTACCAATGCCAGCCGCAGGAATCACGGCTTTTCTAGGCTGCCGCATTCATCATCTCCTTCAAATCGTAATCACAAGAATAGAGTTGTGCCCTTTTCAGCGAACCTCGGACATGTAGGTCGGGTATGACGCAGTCTACCCGACAAACCTAAGTCGGGTAGGCGTTGCCATACCCGACCTACTAAGTAGAGATTTTAGCTGTGCTTTTCTCATCCGATCTCCGAGCAACTGGCAGATTGATCACCTGTGCCTCCGGCTTTTTCATTTGATTCGTGTGCGTTGCTAGAATCCGATTCGGTTGATAAGTTGGCACGATCTCCTGGAGTTTCGCAACAATGCCATCTGTGTCCAACCGATCCGCGAGTGCCTCAAGCCCCTGGATTTGCGTCAGCAATTCTTCTTCCTCGATTATTTCGGGCTGAGCAACAAAAATACGCTGGTGCCGGGTGGCGGTGACCCCTTCCTGTGCCGTCAAGAGTTCTTCGTATAATTTTTCACCGGGCTCAAGCCCGGTGAATTCGATTTTAATGTCGCGATCGACTTCAAGCCCAGAACATTTGATGAGATCTCGCGCCAGATCCAAAATCTTAATCGGCTCCCCCATGTCCAAAATAAAGATCTCCCCGCCGCTGCCCATCGCGCCGGCCTGGATAAGCAATTGCACAGCTTCAGGGATGGTCATAAAATATCGCGTCACTTCCCGGTGCGTGACAGTCACGGGGCCGCCCCTGGTGATCTGCCGCTTGAACTTGGGTAATACACTGCCGCGACTGTCGATCACGTTTCCGAAGCGAACCGCGATGAACTCTGTGCGATTCTGTTTGGCTTTGCTCTGGATGAGTTTTTCCGTGACGCGCTTTGATGCCCCCATGACACTCGTTGGATTCACCGCTTTGTCTGATGAGACCAGGATAAATTCGCCGACCCGATATTTAATGGCGGCGTCAATCAGATTCTGAGTGCCGATGATATTATTTTTTACCGCTTCATCCGGGTAAGTCTCCATAAATCTGACGTGTTTGTGAGCCGCTGCGTGAAAGATAATCTGCGGTCGATATTTTTCGATGACTCGATCAGCCTTCGAACGGTCACGAATGTCACCGATAATAACAGCCCGAGGGAGGTTCGGCTCGCATTCACTCAGTTCGTTTTCGATATGGTAAAGGCTGTTTTCACCCCGTCCGTAAAGGATGAGCAGCTCAGGATTAAATTTCGCGATCTGCCGGCACAGTTCTGATCCGATCGATCCGCCGGCTCCCGTCACCATCACACGCTTCCCCGACAGGTATTTTGACACTTCAGCCAGGTTTATCGGCGCCGTTGGACGATTGAGGAGATCTTCGACTTGAACTTCCCGAATCTGATTGATGCTCACATGGCCTGCCAGAATCGCATGGATACTTGGCACAACCTTGAACTTACAACCTTTGTCGTCACATTGTTGGATAATTTCCCGTATTCGGATTCCTGAAGCTGACGGCATGGCGATTACAACCTCGTTAACCTGTCGTTTACGGACAATGTAGGCCAACTCTCGTGTCGTGCCAAGGACGTCGAGACCTTGAATGCTTTTCCCAACTTTTTCCAATGCATCATCGATAAAGCCGACGGGAAGATACCCCTTTTCGGGGTGATTTCGGATTTGGCGCAGTACTCCAATTCCTGCATCTCCGGCACCGACAATCAGCACCTTCATCCGCGGCGTAGCGACCGGTTTCCGTCGAAACTCACCGATAATCTGCCGGGAGAATTTCCCCATCCCCACAAAGGCAATATTATAGAGCCCATCAATGAAGAACAGCGGCCAGGCATCGGACAAATTGACAATGTATAGCATAAGAATGAGCGCCAGTGTTCCGCCGGTCACAGCACCAACAAGAGCGACAACTTCTCGAATGCCGGCATAGCCCCAAAAGGGTTTATGAAGGTGAAAGAACAGAAGCGCACTCAGTCGAATTGTTGTAACGGTACACGTCACGATTAGAAATAGGTGAAGGGACTGGTGCTCCCAAAGCTCAGAGACGGGGATTTGCCCGGATTGTTTCAGTGATTCTAATAAATCGAATCCCAGCGATTTACAGGTGTAATAAGCACAAAAAAATGCGATATTAATCAGAAAAATGTCCGTAATAATTGAAGGAATCAACCTTGCTTGTTTATTGAGCATCCTGCCTCCCTAATGGATTCGGCGCTTTCATAAATCCAAGGCTTCGCCTATTCAGTTTCGTTACAAATCTGCGAGTAAATCGCCTCTAATCGTTGCGCTAAAAGCGGCCAATTATACCGCCCCTCAACAAACTGTCTGCCCGCCTCACCAATTTCCTGGCGGCGCTCGCGAGACCCGATTAAGTTGATGACATGATTGGCAAATTCTTTCGGGGTATCTGCAATTAAAAGATCGCGCCCTGACTTTGCCTCCAATCCCAAGGCGCCGATCGAAGTTGTGACGACAGGAACTCCCATTGCCATCGCTTCCAGATTTTTCACTTGTATGCCAGATCCAGAGCGCATTGGCGAGACAAAAACAGCGGCTTGGTCGAAATAAGGACGAACATCGGAAACGTAACCCGTCACAACCACCTTGCTACGATTGGCGAGCCGTTTAATCGGTGCTGCGGGCTGGTTCCCAACGATATAGAACACCGTTTCTGGATACGTAGATTGAATGAGCGGAAAGATTTCGCGATAAAAATATAGAACGGCATCCCAATTCGGAAAATAGCTCATCGTACCGGTGAAAAGGAGATGTGGCTGATATTCAGCGGATGTGGGTTGAAAGTATTCTAAGTCGACGCCAGTGGGTATAACCGATAGCCGGAGGTTTTCATCCTGTTGAATGAGGTAATCTCGATCGAACGCCGCGGCAACCGTTCCCCAATCAAAGGCGTTTACAGTTTCAATCTCATATTGGCGCACACGGTGTGCTTCAAGTTTTATCAACGGCCATTTGAGGCTTCGATCTAAGGCAGCGCGACGATGCAGGTTCAATGCCATTGAGTCGCACAAATCCAGCATTTTCGGTATCCCGCTCAAGCAGGAAACATATTGTGCCATCCGAAAAAGATGGACATGAATCAGATCAAAGCCAACTTCGTCCAGGAGCTTGTTAATCGTCTGTTGCATCCTGGAGGCGTACCAGTAGTGAAGTTGTAGCGGCTGCCTGGATAAACTGTGTAATAGCGCATTGAACCCCGACCGGATTCGGTGAAAGCGCACCCATTCAACGCGGTCACAAAATGCTGCCATCTGTTTGATATGATCGATCTCCTGATCGGACTCAACAAACGAAACGACAGTCAGGGCATGGCGTTGGGCAAGCTGTTTAATGAAATGGTAATTTCGAATCCGGTCGCCTCGCTGAGGCGGATATGGACACCGGAGGCTCAAAAATAGGATCTTCATGCATCATGTGTAAGACGTAACGCATCACGTATCACGATTATCGGTTGGCAGTTCGGCTTCATCAATCAACATGACAGGAATGCCATCACGAATGGAGTAGCGCCGCTTGCATTCGCCGATACAAATCAGTTTCTGATTTTCGCGATCATATTCAATGTCGCCTTTGCAGGCTGGGCAAGCAAGGATTTCGAGTAATTCTTGACTGATTTCTTCTTGTGAACTCAAAGCAATCCTCCATAATTGCGTCATGCGTCAAAAGCCTACGTCTTACGCATTATTTCCCATGACACCTTTTGAATTTTTTCCCACTCCCACATGGACAGGGGTCGTTACGGCCAACCTTAGGGATTTGTCCAGCCGCTTGACGAGAAGCAAACGCGGCAGCATTATCGAATGCTCCTCCTTCAAACGGCTGTGGAATCGACCTTCGGGCGCGTGGCGCGGACCGCCGTGTGGGGATGGCACGCTGAGGAACTGCGGTCTCGATACGTGCTTTGAAGATGTATTCGCTGACTTCCTCTTCAATCCGTTGGTACATCGCTTCAAAGACGCCGTACGTCTCGTTTTTGAAAACGACAATCGGATCTTTGCCACCATAGCCCCGCAGATGGATGCCCTCTTCAATGTAATCAACATTGTATAGGTGTTCTTTCCAGTGATGATCGATTCGATCGAGAAGGAGCAGCCGTTCAAGGGTACGCATCAGGTCCGCCCCCATTTCAGCTTCACGTTTTTCGTAAAGCTCACGCAACAACTCTAGGAGTTGCTCACGCAATTCGGATCGATTCATATTTAGGGGTGACTTCCAATCTGCTAAATCGATAGCAAAGCTATTCTTCGGCCAGGCTTTGAAGCCTTCGATAGCCCCGTCATAAACGTTGAGGCCATCTTCCTCTTTCCTGATAACGTATGTCGTTGGGCTATCTTCATCTTTTTTCTCATCCACATCGGAAATCAGCCACTCGGAACCTGGCTTTTGGCTTGAAATGGTGGCATTTTGGGACACCGAAAGCCCATTGGCTCTGAGCTCCTGCCACAGATCTGACTCAATAGATTCGGTACTTTCTAACTGACTCTGGAATTCTGACCGAATACTCAGCAATTTCCCATCGTTAATCTGTTCAGGCAAATGGGTTTCAAGGTAGTCATCTACCACATTTTCGATCATGTCCCAGATGGTGCTCTTGAGTTCTTCACCTTCAAGAATGCTATCGCGCAGATCATAGACGGTTTGACGTTGCGTATTCATCACATCATCAAACTTGAGCAGATTCTTGCGCATCTCAAAGTGCCTTTGCTCAACGCGTTTCTGCGCTTTTTCAAGCGCTTTAGTCACCCAGGGGTGTTCAATCGGAATGTCCTCTTCCATGCCCACCCGGTCCATCATGCCGGATAAGCGATCCGATCCGAACTTCCGCATGAGATCGTCTTCAAGCGACAGGTAGAAGCGAGAGGCCCCGGGATCGCCCTGGCGTCCGGAACGTCCGCGCAACTGGTTATCAATCCGTCGGGACTCATGCCTTTCTGTGCCGACGATATGCAGCCCACCGGCTTTCAGCACCTCCTCACGATTTGCATCGCAAATTGCTTGAGCTTCGGCATAAGCTGCTTTCCACTCCTCCGACTCTTGGTCGACAGTGGTCGGATCTATTCGCTTCTTCCGAAGGATCTCATTCGCCATGCCCTCTGGATTGCCACCCAGCAGGATGTCCACGCCGCGCCCCGCCATATTGGTCGCGAT
>JAPUIP010000588.1 GCA_027296925.1 Candidatus Poribacteria bacterium
GCTGGAGATTTCAAGCAGCAACTTCCCAAGGTATGATCGAAATACGAACACAGGAGAGTTTATACCTACAGCAACCAGAACTGTCTCTGCAACCCAAACAATATTCCACTCTGCCCAGTATTCTTCACGGCTGATCTTGCCTATTACCCCTTGCACCAAATTTTGACCCGTTGTCTTTTGAATCAACTCACTATATTCTAAGAGAACGGAAGTTTACCTCTAGGAAAAAGACGTCAAGCGTGTCCAGGCTTGGGTTTGCAGGTAATTTTGAGAAGGTTTGTACTTTCTCTTTTTGAGGTTTGATATCATTTGCCAAAAATGATTTGGCGAATCTTCAAACTGGCTGGGCGGTTAGCCTTCGTGGACATGAGTAAGCGGAGCGTCGTTGCGGCCGGAGACGAGATTACCACGGAACTCATCAGCCCGAACGGCCTGCCGTTGACAGAACCGAAGCGGCATTCGATCTCGCCGGAGCAGATTGCGCACGCCTACCTGCTGACGCGCCTCTCTGCGACGCCAGATCGAAACCGGCTGCTGCAGAACTATCCGAATCCGTTTAACCCGGAGACGTGGATACCGTTCCAACTGTCGCAACCGGCATCGGTCGCCATCGAGGTCTATGCGCTCAACGGGCGTTTCATCCGTCGATTGGCGCTCGGTCATCGCGAAGCGGGGTGGCACCTATCCAGAGATCGAGCTGCGTATTGGGATGGGCGTAACGTCGCCGGCGAAAAGGTGAGCAGCCGCGTCTACTTCTACCGCTTGCGTGCAGGGGCATTTTCCACGCAACGAAAACTGGTTGTGGCGAAGTAGGGATTTTTTTCGGTTCTGCATTCTAACGCTCCGATCGGATCTGGATAAACGCCTACCCGATGGAGATTCGTCGGGTAGACTACGTCATACCCGACCTACATTTCTTTAGCTCACTTTAGGCACTTTTAATCATCATCCCTCATGCGCGACGCATCAATGTGCCAAAATGACATGCTCCCCGTCTGCAACCCGGTGTCTTGTCAGTCTGGCAAGCTTATGAACAGCGAAAAATTCGCCCAAATTCTGTCTCCATAATTCCTTCACGCTTGGCACACATCCTGCAATCTAACGAGACAGTCCCCGGCATACAGAACAGACTCATACCAATTGAACGGAAAATGGAGAGGAAACAGACATGAGATTCGATCGATTTACGATAAAAGCGCAGGAAGCGGTACAGGCGGCACAAGACCTCGCAAGTCAAGCCGAAAGCCCTGATGTCAATGTCGAGCATCTGCTCGTTGCGCTGTTGGATCAGGAGGACGGTGTTGTCAAGCCGATTCTTCAGAAGGTTGGCGCCGATGTCGATGCCATTCAATCTGAACTCGAACAGCGGATGCAGAAAGGACCGAAGGTGCGTGGTGCGGGGCAGGAGCTCTACATCTCACCGGCGCTCAAGCGAGTTTTTGATAAAGCATGGAAGGAAGCGACGAACCTCAAGGATGAGTACCTGAGCACGGAACATCTGCTGATCGGCTGCGTCGAGGAAAAAAGTAGCGATGCCCGAAAAATTCTGGACCAGCACGGCGTCACGAAGGACAAGATTCTCCAGGCGCTGAAAGATATCCGCGGCGGTCAGCGGGTGACCGATCAAAACCCTGAAGACAAATACCAGGCGTTGACGCGGTTCGGCCGCGATCTGACGCAAGAGGCTATGTCCGGCAAACTCGATCCTGTCATTGGCAGGGACGACGAGATCCGCCGGGTGATGCAGGTGCTCTCTCGGCGACGGAAAAACAACCCGGTGTTGATTGGTGAGCCGGGCGTTGGAAAAACCGCAATCGTTGAAGGACTGGCACAACGCATTGTTGACAGCGATGTGCCGGAAAGCCTGAAAAACAAACGGCTCGTTGCCCTCGATCTCGGCGCGCTGGTTGCGGGCTCGAAGTACCGTGGCGAATTCGAGGATCGACTCAAAGCGGTGCTCAAGGATATTGAGCAGGCTGAAGGACAGGTTGTCCTCTTCATCGATGAACTGCACACGATTGTCGGCGCCGGTGCGGCGGAGGGCGCGGTTGACGCTTCAAGCATGCTCAAGCCGGCGTTGGCGCGGGGTGAACTGCGGTGTATCGGCGCAACGACGCTCGATGAGTATCGAAAACACGTCGAGAAGGATGCGGCACTGGAGAGGCGTTTCCAGCCGGTCATGGTGGAAGAACCGTCCGTTGAGCACTCCATCGCCATCCTGCGAGGGTTGAAGGAACGGTATGAAACCCATCACGGCGTGCAGATCCAGGACAATGCGCTTGTCGCCGCGGCGGTGCTTTCGCATCGGTACATCTCCGATCGATTCTTGCCGGATAAAGCGGTTGATCTGGTTGACGAAGCTGCGTCTCGCCTGCGCATCGAGATCGACAGCGTGCCTGTAGAACTGGATGAGGTGGAACGGCGCATCATTCAGTTGGAGATTGAACGGCAGGCACTTGAGAAGGAGGAGGATGACGCATCGCAGGAACGGCTCGATAAATTGGTAGCGGAACTCGCTGAACTGGAGGAGAAGCGTAATCAGCTCAAAGCGCGTTGGCAGAACGAAAAAGAGAACATCGGTCGTATCCGGCAAATCATGGAGCGGATTGAAGCGCTCAAGATTGAGGAGGAACAGGCAAAGCGTTCCGGTGACCTCGCCAAAGCATCGCAGATCCAGTACGGTGAGCTATTTGAGCTGGAAGCGCAACTCAAAAATGCGAAGGCGAGTTTAGAGCAGCAAAAATCGAAGCAGATGCTCAAAGAGAAGGTCGATCAGGAAGACATCGCGGAGATCGTCGCCAAGTGGACGGGCATTCCGGTGGCACGCATGATGGAAGGTGAAGTCCAGAAACTCATCCACATGGAAGCCCGCCTGAAAGAAAGGGTGGTTGGGCAGGATGAGGCGGTTGAGGCGATCTCGAACGCGATACGGCGTTCGCGCGCTGGGTTGCAGGACATCAATCGACCGATTGGTTCGTTCATCTTCATGGGACCGACGGGGGTTGGAAAAACTCACCTCGCCAAATCGCTCGCCGAATTTCTGTTCGATGACTCAAACGCGATGGTGCGCATCGACATGAGTGAGTACATGGAGAAACACACGGTTTCCCGGCTGATCGGCGCGCCGCCGGGATATGTCGGCTACGAAGAGGGTGGGCAGCTCACCGAAGCGGTCCGACGGCATCCCTATAGCATCGTGTTATTCGATGAGGTCGAGAAGGCACACCCGGAAGTATTTAACGTCTTGCTACAACTGCTTGACGATGGGCGGCTGACGGATGGGCACGGACGGACCGTCGATTTCAAGAACACAGCGGTGATCATGGCTTCAAATATCGGTAGCCAGTGGATCCGGACGGGCGATCTGGATGCCGACGAAATGCGCCGCCGGGTGATGGAAGCGATGCAACAGCACTTCCGTCCTGAATTCCTCAACCGTATCGATGATCTGATTATCTTCAACCGACTCGGCATTAAGGAGCTCAAACGGATTGTCACGCTTGAGCTGGACCAGCTCAGTGCACGACTCGCGGAGAAAAACATCACGTTGCATCTGACAGAGGTCGCGAAGGAAGAACTCGCTGAACAGAGCTACGACGAAGTCTACGGCGCTCGACCACTTCGCCGAACGATTCAGCGGACCATCCTCAACCCGCTCGCTGTCAAACTCCTTGAAGGGAAGTTCCGCGAAGGCAGCAGCATCGAAGCTGATTTTGAGAACGGACAGTTCGTCTTCCGTGAAGTCGAAAAACGTGAGACATAAGTGTGAAAGGTTGGAAATCGTGGTGATGGCATCCGTCATTGCCATGATTCCATACTCACTATGATGACCAGTGAGTATACTTTTCTCCAGCGAGAAAAACGACTTGTTAGGATCATTTTAATCTATGCGACTTTCGTCTTTACTTTCGCCCATCGCTTTGCCATTTGCTCCATAATCTTCAGCATATTTCGGCCAATCGTGCAAAGTCTCCGGATCGAAATCTGCTCCATTTGGCCAGACCAACGTATGGACTTCCGGATCGATTTCGACTTGATTGAACAAGCCCTCGTCTCGCAATGGTCCGTATAATGCACCTTCCAGTATAGGTTGAAAGTCAATCACCTGTTCTGTTGCATCGTCAAATTCGACCCGCAATGTGTATTGGCCAACAATTTCAAAGCCCATAACCCGATAGATTGGATGAGTCATCGTACACTCCTTTCACCGAAGTGGGGCAATTTTGTAAGAAAGTTGTCCATCTTGCAGTCGCTCCCAGTTTTCAAGCAGTTGACCTTGATGAAGTTCACCCCACGCCTCCACAAGACGTTGCTGCCTGCGGGGTAACGCCCCGTTCAATATTTCGATCGGATCAATTCGTACACTAACACACCTAACCCATCTATCATTCCTCTGCTTACGACAGCCTCAGGGATTCCGTCAAAACCAACTATCTGGCATCCCAGTGACATAACCACCTAAACCGTCGCTGGGTCAACAGCCACAATTTCTTCCGGCGCGTAGCGGGCAAAGTCTGCCGTGTTGAAGGTCAGGATATGCGTCACACCATGAGAAATCATAGCCGCCACCAATCGAGCATCATGGACCTGAACACCTGATACACCATAGATCACGACAAGCCGTCTCCATTCGGGATACACGGCAGGCGAATCTGGAAGCAAAGGAAAAAGCCGTTCTGCCATTCGCAAGAGTTGATCTGTTTCCAATGGACTGAGCCCAAAACCATTTCGGTTAATGGGACGAGTCAATGCGTTCCAGAATTCTGCGAAATTTTGCGACGTGGCTTGGAGTTGATCGCCATTTGCCCGCAATTTACGCACAGCGGCTCGAGCGATTGGATGGCGTGGATCAGTGCGATGTAGAACCCGCAACAAAACATTGGTATCGGCCAGATAAATCACAACTATAAATGATCCTCGTAAAGTCCTTCGCGGCTAGCCCCGTAATCGGATAATGGTGGGCAATTTGGACCAACGTATACCATAAATTCGTCTGCCAACTGATCGGCTAGGGCCTCGAATTCATCAGATAACTTTTTGGGCGTATCGTTATTTATTAATACTTCTACTGTGGGCTCAAGA
>JAPUIP010000589.1 GCA_027296925.1 Candidatus Poribacteria bacterium
TCGGCGTAAGATTTGTGGATGTTGAGCCTTCATGCCGATTTCATTACCTGCTGAACGCCTCAACATCCGGTAATGCCGCGTTTGAACATTGGTTTCGTACGATTCGCCGTGACCGTCAGGTAAGGCGTGTCTAACTCTGGAGGTTTCCATAATGACCGATGAACAAAATGACGTTGAGCAGGTTCAAGATAATGAAGAGCAACCACCCATAAAAAGCGCAACGGTTCAGATCACCTCGACCATTGAAAAAGTGGAAGCCGAAGCCGCGACGGGCGTTGAACCGCTGGAGCTGCCGTTGCGGCTGCTTGTCTTAGGGGACTTCACTCCAGATGCCGATCTGCCGGAAGATTGGGCGTCGGCGTCTCCGCCAATCAGCGTGGATGCCAGTCGTTTCCAGGAGGTGATGGAGCAGTTCAATCCGGGATTAAGAATGGTCGTCCCCAATCACCTGGGCGGTACGCCGAAGGAACTGAAACTTGAACTCCGTTTTTCGGACATAAGGAACACCGATGCCTAAGGCAACCAAGGCTGAACTTTCAATAGATCCACAGATGGGAAAACGAAACCCAAAATCGGAATCCGAAGCCGATACCATACGCCAAGCCGCACAAGAAGGGCTTGTTACGAACCCACGTTGACCCAATTTACACGGGCGGACTTGACTTCGTTGTTGATCTACATCAAAGCTTACAGCCTATAAGGACAATCTGGAGTTGGGGGTTAGAGGAATGGTTCGGATATGATTGGCCAGAAGAGATGAAAAGGTTATCCAAGAAGCATGTCGAGGGGCTTTACTGGCTTGACATTCTTCGAGGAGATTATGTTTCAGAAAAGCGGAAACACTTTTTATCTAACCATCTCGGTGAAAAGTCGGTTTTAAAATCCCTCTCAGATGGGAGTTTGTATTATCAACAGACCGATACACCATCGTCATGGTTTCGCCAGTAAGAAACCAACAGGGTCATAGCTGGAAGAGGATATATTTGCTGTGACCGCTGTCCAAGCATGAAATTTCGTAGGTCGAGATTCATATCTCGACAAGATTGCAGATTGTCGATTGTGGAAAATCGACTGACATAGCACTACTCCCATCCCTAGAATCTATGTTATCCTTCTTTGATGTCCTTGGGCTTGTGTATGGTAGGCAAAACGAAAAGGGAAAGAGAAATGGTGACGCCGATGATGGCACTGAACCAGGCGGGCAACAAGGTCCACCCACTCTGCAAAGCCGGAGACCTGCTGGCCCATCACTCCCGCGAGCGAGTCAAGCGGACATCGACTCGAATCCGATGCGCTATGTAGACATGCGCGCAGATGAAATTCGATACGCGAGGCACAGTGAACATGAATATGGTGGGGAGACATTCAATGTAGCCGTTGTTCAGCAAAGGGGGCGGCCTGAGACTCGAAGAGTCGTAATAACCTCAAACAAAGACTTCCGAAATGCTCCAGGCAATGTCCCCTTAGGCCCCAGAGAATCTTACGTCAACCCGGATGCGCCAAGGCAAACATACCGAGAGAAAGACACGGGAAGCCGTCGGGTTGTACCACGTCCAGAAGATGATACTTCTCACCACGCCGAACAGAGAACTCAAAGAGTAATAGGCGATGATGAAGAAATCGTAGCGCAAGCGCCTACACGTGGTTGTTGTCCAGAATGTCAAGCAGCACTTGGCGATAATATTAACACTATACCTGAACACAGAAGATCGCCTGAAGCTTATAATCGACATAGAGTTCAAGAGAGAGCCGTGCAAACAACCTCTGATGGTGAATAAATGCGAAAATGTTCAAAATCCTGCTTGTAAAGAAGATACATCGACGAGGAGATTTCTAAAATGAATGATTTTGCCCCTTATCTCGAACGCCTGTCATGTCGTCTCGAATATCTTCCACATAGGTTGCGTGTCGCTTTTGCGGCCGGATGTGCCGAGCGAGTTCTGCGTATTTATGAATTGGACTACAACGCTACAGATTGTCGCCCACACGCTGCAGTTGAATTGGCATGGAAATTTGCATGTGGTGAACAAGTTAGCACAGAGCTAATAACATCTACGGAGGCAGCTGTGGGAGATGCGACACCTAACATTGAACTTGAGGGGGATGAATACTCTGGGCCGATGAGTGCGAGTGTTTCCACGATTTACGCGCTTTATGCAATCACTGATCATACCACCAAAGCCGCTAGTGATGCCGCTCGCTGTGCCATAGAAGCGGTTCAGAGTTTTGAAGATTATAGCGGCGAGGGAGCAAAGGCAGAAAAGCAATGGCAGGAAAACGCTCTCGATTTGGTCGAATCGTGGGGTGACAGACCAATCTCGCAAGGCATGTTTGCTCCCATAGGTGGAGAGCCACCAGTTTGGTTCCCTTGGCGAGGTCAAGAGTCAAGGACTATCGCTGCCCATTAAAGTGCCATGAATATCTTTGAAATTATATAGCAGGCAAGGCGAAAATCCCCCCTAACTGCATCTTGATTGCATTCGGAGGGTTAGTGGTACTTGAAGTCTGCTTGGAAGTTGTAAACAATGCCAAGATCGCGCATGCTTTATGATTTTCATCGTTCTGAAAAGCATAAGAGGTCCGAAACTGATGACGATAAGGTTGACGGGTGAAATCGATCAGTCCAGAGCAGCTCAAAGGCGAGCTGAAGAAGCCGCTGTAGAATTGCCCTCGAACAGGACGGTCGCTTCGGATGATGAACGAACTATCAGTGGCTATGGTGACCCGCCGCAAGGTTATCACCGGGTCAAAAACACGAAAGGATTTAATCGGAGCAAAAGCTCGCGCCGACTTGGAAGAAATTCCTGGCGGCAAGGAACTACTGACCCAGCACGATGATTCAGCAACCCCGGCTGAAAAAGCCTTATCACAATTTCCGCGCCAAGGAAGCCCCCTTTTTCAAATGTGGGGAGGAATTGGCGCGAACCCTTTCTACGCTTGAATTTCAGCGTGTTTGGTGGTATAATACCCCAAGTTTCGGGTTGAGATAAATGCGTCTCCCCGAAATCAATGGGGTAAGGATTTGTTCGCGCCTGCGGTGTGGAGTCTAAGCCAGATAGCCGTACCCCAAATTTGCACTCAAGCTGCGAGTATTGGCCCATGTCAATAACGCCGAAAGGCGTCAGAGCGGCTCGGCTATGAAGTCTAAGAAACCCGTCTAAGGCTCTGGATGCTGTACCTGACGACATTTGTCGAATAAGGGAGAGCCAGGGATAGGACGATAACTTCTTAGAACCTGCCAGATTCATCCGTGCAGAGTATCATAGTTCACACAATTATGCAAGCAATTGAATATATTAAAAGTATCCCACGTTTTCTGATTGTGCGCCTATTAGGAAAACGTTGGCACTGGCTCTATACCTCCGGGGCTTCGTGTATCCGTCTGACTGAAATTGACGAACCACAACTCCCCACGCCAGATTGGGTGAAGATTGAAACTTACCTCAGTGGAATCTGCGGCTCAGATCTCGTAACGATTACCGCCAAAGGGAGTCCATATTTCTCGCCTTTTACGTCGAGCCCATTCGTGCTCGGGCACGAAGTCGTTGGGGAAATTGCGGAAGTTGGATCGCATGTTGAAGGGTACGATGTTGGCACTCGAGTTGTCATTGAGCCCGTCCTATCGTGCGAAATTAGAGGCATTGAACCACAATGTTATCAATGCCAACGTGAGCAATTCCCTGCAAGCGCAACTCCATGGTGATGCGCTGCGCACGCTCCAAGCGCTCCGCAGCCAGTTGCGAGTGTTGCTCGCTCAGGTGCGCTGAGG
>JAPUIP010000059.1 GCA_027296925.1 Candidatus Poribacteria bacterium
CGAAGAAGTGATGGTGTCCGGTAAAGAAAAAAGCCTCCGCCTCAAAGGGCATACCGATGCCCGGTACGATGGCGGTAAATTCCACACGGAGAAAGTGCGCGTCGAGCCCGGTGAAGGTTGTAAAAACTGTTCGGGTAAAGAATGTCTCCATGTGACAGGAGTCCTGGTCGCCGAATACCACGTGACGACCAAGGTAACGTTGCCCAGTGCTGAAGATTATCCCGACCTGACCCCGCGCCAGAAAAAACGTGTCCAGGAGGCCATCGACAACATCCTCGCGCCTCATGAGCAGAAACATGTCGAAGCCTTTAAGAAGTACAACGGCACAACCCGCCGTCCCTTCGACCTGACGCTCTGCCGAAGCGAATTTGACGGGGAGATCCAGTCGATGTTTGAAGCCGAGCAACGTGACCGTCGCAATGCCGCTCAAGCAGCCAGTGATGCGCTCGATCCATTCCATTTCGACGTGGAATTGGACGACGAAGAGGAAGATAGCGACAAAGAAAAGCAGGAATCCGATGGCGGAGAACAAGATACGGAGTAAATCAACCTCGTAGGGTGGCCACCGGCCACCAAACCCATTGGCAAAGGGAGGATACACACGATGCAAACCGAAACCACCCCGCATGAGGCTCAAGAAATTGACGGTACGCAAGATGTGCAAAGCCGTAATGGAAAACATACCGGACTTCTCGACGCACTGCGCCAAGAAGTCGCCAAAGGCTTTCTCGATTCCCATTCCCGTGCGGGCAAGAACGCAGCCAAGTCCCTGGAGATTGCGTCCTTCTGTTACGCACTGATCGAGTTGCTAGAGAAGAAAGGTCTTATCACCTTTGAGGAGTTGGACGACCTACAACAGGTCGTCAGGAAACGTCAGGTCAAGAAGTTCGCAGAGCAAGGCGTGGGGGAGATCGCTTTGCAGGAATTCAAACAGGATAAGTACACGTTCGACGAGGTGGTCGAAATCGACTGTGAAAATCGCGTTCATCTCTGTCGCGCAGCCTGTTGTCGGCTTGAGCTTGCGCTGTCAAGGCAAGATATCGAAGAGGGCATTGTCAAGTGGGAACTCGGCAGACCCTATCTGATAGCGAGAGATGCCGATGGATATTGTCGCCACCTGGAGCGAGGTTCGTGCCGATGTACCGTGTGGGAGCATCGCCCGATTCCGTGTCGCGGGTACGACTGCCGTAACGACGAACGGATTTGGCTTGACTTTGAAAAAGGGGTCATCAATCCCGACTTGGAGAAATTGCTAGATCAGCGGGAGGAAATGACATTATAGCGGAAGGACAGAATCTGCGATGAAACTCGTTTCCTGTATCATGCCCACATATAACCGCCGTCGCTTTGTGCCGCAGGCGATTGAATACTTTCTGCGTCAGGATTATCCTGACAAGGAACTGATCATCGTCGATGACGGCACGGATTCGGTCGCCGATTTCGTCCCCGATAACGCGGGAATACGCTACATCCGCCTTGACCGCAAGCGCACGATCGGGGCGAAGCGGAATCTCGCCTGTAGGGCGGCAAAGGGAGAGATTATCGTCCACTGGGACGACGACGACTGGATGGCGCCTTGGCGATTGACCTATCAGGTAGAAAGTCTCCTCAAGGCAGGCGCCGACATCTGCGGTCTCGACAAGGTCTTCTTTTATGATGCGACGCACAACCGGTCGTGGCAATACATCTACCCGAAAGCGAGCCGAGCGTGGGTATGCGGCGGCACGCTCTGCTATACGAAATCCCACTGGCAGCGGCATCCCTTCCCCGACATTAACATCGGCGAAGACAATCGCTTCGTTTGGGCAAATCATTCCCAGAAAGTCGTCACCCTCGCGGACAACCGTTTTTACGTCGGCATCGTTCATTCGGAGAATACAAGCCCCAAGCGGACCGGCGATCGGCGGTGGCAGGTTCATCCAATTGAGGAGATTCAAACCCTTATCAATGGGGACTTGAGTTTCTATACAGATTCTCCACAGCAGGATGGGAGGGAAGTACTTGACCTTAGAAACGATCTGCCTCTGGTCTCGTGTATCATGCCCACATACAATCGCCGACACTTCGTTCCCCAAGCGATCAAGTATTTCCTTCGGCAAGACTATCCCAACCGGGAACTCATCATCGTAGACGATGGCACAGACGTGATTGCCGACCTCATCCCCGAAGATTCACGGATTCGTTATATACAGCGTCCAAAGAAACAGAGTATCGGTGCCAAGCGGAACCTGGCCTGTGAAACCGCCAACGGCGAAATTATCGTCTTTTGGGACGACGACGATTGGTATGCGGCAAGCCGAATCTCTTATCAAGTTGAACCGCTTTTGGCGGGAACTGCTGACGTAACCGGACTCGACAGAGGTTTATTGCTATGCTTGCCCACAAAGCAATTCTGGGCGTGCACGCCTGAACTTCATGCACGCATGTTTGTACACGCAGTCATCGGCGGCACACTCACCTTTTGGAAGAAATTCTGGTATCAAGGGCTACGGTTTCGTAATCTCTCGTTGGCCGAAGATGCCGCGTTTTTAAAGGCGCTGATCGGTCGCGGTGCTCGTCTTGAAAAACTATCCAATACAGATGTTTTTGTTTACCTCCGACACGATACCAACTCATGGCGGTTTACACCTGGCAATTTTTTGGGCCGCAAGGGCTGGCAGCAGGTCGAACTGCCGTCATTTATTCCTAAGTCCGACCTTGAATTCTATGTCGGAGAACGCCCTACCCCGCAACAGCCCAAACCAGTCCCCAAAACACAAACGCCAAATCAAACCGATGCCAATGGAGGTGATGTCAATATGAAAAAAGTAAAGACGCAGGACACAGAAGGACAAAAGCCGATAAACGATGATCGTGTTACGGTCTCCATCCCATATTTCCGGTGTAAACCTTATATTTGTCAGGCGGTCGAGAGCATTCTCGGACAAACGCATAAAAATCTGACGCTTATCGTCGTCAACGATGGCGATGAGGAAGTGCCCTGGGATCTATTGGCCCATATTGACGACCCACGATTGGTTCGATTCGACCTCGGCTCGAATCACGGTCGATATTTCGCCGACGCGGTGGTACTTAACGCCACAACTGCCCCGTTTTTTGCCATACAGGACGCCGATGATTGGAGTGAACCGAACCGTATCTCTTCGTTACTGGAGGCCATTAAAGCAGATGGTACGGTTGGTGCGATTTCGGCAAGCAACCAACATGGGATTGAAGATGGGGTTATCACAAAGAAACGGACAAGCCGCTTTTCTAGCGTCCAGAACCCCCTAACCAAAACGTTTGAGCATCGCGCGAACCATACGGGGTTATTTAGATCTGACGCACTCAAGCGGATTGGCGGTTATTTTAACGGTTTCCGAGTCGGTTATGATACATTGGTTGTGAATCTACTCCAGATGAGCGGAGACATCTCCTATGTCAATGAACCGCTATATAACGTTATCCTACGCTCGGACTCACTGACACACAGTAAGGCGACCGGCAAAGGGACGCCTGCCCGGCGAAAAGTAGGACAGCAACTTGCACAGATGTACCGTGAAGCATTTGAATGGTATACAAAATACCGCGCGGAGAAAATTCAAGAGGAGGTCTTGTTCAAACACATCCGCGATATTTGTGCACGGCATATTACCCAATCAGATGATGAACAGTTAAAACAAGCATCCGATCAACTTCGTGTCCTCCTGAGTGCTCCACCGGAATCTCGCGGCACGCGGCTCAAAAACGGCTCAAAAAAGAAAACCACCTCGATTCTCCGAAAAGAAAACGGCGTCCAAACAATGGATCAACTGCTCGATTCACCATACCTAACCTGGAATGACTGGACCATTAGCAAACGCCTTGCGATTGAACTGACAATACACCTTGAGAAAACTAAACCCGAACGCATCCTGGAAATCGGTAGTGGCACTTCTACCGTTTTTCTGGCGCATTATGCCGCGCAGCATCAGGCAAAGGTCGTGAGTGTGGAACATGACAGACGCTATTATGAGAAAACCGCACAACAACTCATTGAGATGAGCCTGATGGACGCTGTTGAGCTACGGTTAGCACCCTTCATATCAAGGGAATGTGCGGACGGTTCCAGTTATCCCTGGTACCATACGTATCCCAGCGACAAGTTTGATTTTATATTCGTGGACGCCCCTCCGCTCAAATACGGACGTCAAGCCACCCTCTTTGCGTTATCGGAAAACCTAAACCCGAACAAGTGGGAACTGTGGATGAAGGATGGGAAGAGAGACCATGAGCGGATGTGTGTCGAAATCTGGAAACAGCACCTGCAGTTTTCGAGTCAGTTATGTGATAGCGATTACAGAGGGGTATGGGTTCTCAAATCCTTAGAATGACGATTCAATCTGGTAGATCTCGTACGTGTCAATTCGCAAATCTGCTCATTTTAATGACAGCAGGGAGGATATGTCACATGGCTGACAGAATCTTCGCAGGGCCGTGGGTTGGAGAGTTTGGATGGGAACTCTTCGGTTGGCAAGGATACCTACGCGCGTTGGCACAAGCTGAAAGGTGTGAATCCTTCATCGTTTGTGGGAGGCCCGGACATGAGGGACTCTATTCGGACTTTGCGACGCAATATATACCGTATGAAGTAAAGGGCGTTAAAACCGACTGCTGGATGTGCAAGGATTGGAAGGACGACGGAAAGTATCGTAGATATATACAAGCGGGCAGTACGCACGTGCGTCCAGGGCATATCCATGGACATAGGAAATTCCGCCCAGGTCTGAAGCAGAAGTTCATCATGTTTGGCAAGCCAGATCCGCGGCGTCATTTCGACGTGCTCTACCACGCCAGAAGTACGACGAAGTTTGGGACCGGTTACCGTAATTGGCCTGCGTCCAAATGGGCGAAACTTTTCAAGCAGTTCAAAGGCAAAGCTATCGCCGCTATTGGCAGCAGAAGCGGTGCCATATGTATCCCAGGAACAACGGATCTGCGGGGAATGCCGCTGGGCGAACTCTTTGACTATCTTGCCAGCGGATTTGTGCTACTCGGGCCATCAAGCGGTCCGATGCACCTGGGTTCTCTGTGTGGCATACCGCATGTCGCATGGTCAGATGGTCGCAAATGGACCTATCGTAACAAAGACAGATACGAGAAGATCTGGAATCCTCACAAGACGCCGGTGATCTTTATTGAACATCCGCAATGGAATCCCGCAGTTGAAGCGGTTCTTAGTGCCGCCGAGAGGGTCGCCCGAAATTGACTGGCGTTCGGGTATTGAGGTCTCTTCAATCAGAGTTTCGACCGACAGGGACGACGCACGACGAAAAATGAAGGTTATATTCCTCCGAGGGGCGGTTCCCCCGGCGCATGAACACCCTGAGAAGTTGCTGTATAAAGACATCGAACAGTGCGAGGATATGTGGACCCAGTTATTCTACACATACCTGAAGGTGACGAATTCTTCGGGCGAGTTGCTCTATACGGGCGGGAATCGGGTCTTCAAGGTGGATGATCGGCTGACCGAGAGATGGATGCCGAAGTTGTCGAACTACAATCCTTCCTTTGAGCCAGATCTCGTCATCGCCCGAGGCGGCTTCTCTTACTATGATGCGTTCGTCGCCAGGTGTACGAAAGCCAAGAAGGTATATTATGGGGCAGGCGCTCGCTACTATCCCACCAGTCGCTTCCGAAATTATGACCTTTTCCTGACTGACGCTGTTGCACAGCGTGACGCGATTCGGAACAGGCATGGCCAACGAGCGGAACTGTTTATCAAACCGGCGGCGCGGCTGTTCAAAAAACATAACGTTCGGGTAGACCACGATATATGTTTTATGGCGAACGCGACGCAGGCGCATATCAAACGGCACGCACTGTTTCTGAGAGCGATGACGGGCACAAGATACCGCGTCTTAGCCTTGGGGAATACCTCTCCTAAGTACATAGAACTTGCTCGGAAACTCGGCGTAAGAATTAGATGGAGCGGTTGGCGGCTTAGAAAGTACCTGCCGGCGCAGATTTGCCGGTGTAAAATTGGCGTCGTATGCTCAACCAACTATGATTCTTGCCCGCGTGTTATCCCAGAATATATGGCGTGTGGTCTACCTGTGGTCGTAACGGAGAACGTTAACTTTTGGAAGGAGAAGTACATCACCAAACAGACGGGCGTTCTCGCTAAAGCGGATAATCTGGTTGCAGCGTGCGAAGCAGCGCTGAAGCTGAAGAGTGAACACGTCGTTTCACACTACAGGAACAGCTTGTCGATGGACAAAGCCGCCGAACACCTTGCCCAACTGTTGAGGAGTATCATGTGAAGATTGCGTTCAGCCTAGTAAAGACAGGTCTTGGGAATAACGGCGGCTCGCGGACGGTTCTAAAATGTGCAGAGGCACTGGAGAATATCGGTCACCGCGTATACCTGATCGGCGCGGTTGATCGGTTTACGTGGTTTACACACAAACGGCTGCAACGCGCTCTACCCCGCGATGTCGATGCGTATGTGGCGACAGGGAGCCAAAGTCTTTCGTCGGTGCTGGTGTCGCATGCGCCTATCAAGGCATGGTACATTCGGGGTCACGAAGTGTGGATAATGGCTGAGAAAGACCTGGCTCGTTTGTATAACAAGCCACAGATCAACATCGTTAATTCAAAAGGCTTGCAGAAGAAACTCGCCCGTCTCGGCGTCAAATCGCATGTGGTCTATCAGGGTATCAATCTGAATGACTGGCGGGACATGCATTTGAGGGGGAAGACTATCCGCATCGGGTGTCTGTATAATCCGCGGCCTACGAAGAAATGGAATACATTCAGCGCAATAGCGCAACGACTGGGCAATCGATATGAGTATGTCGCGTTTGGGAGCACTCGATGCAAAGCGTCTTTCCTCACCGAGTACAGGACTAACCCTTCACATGCTGAACTGGTGCGGCTATACAGCAGTTGCCATATCTGGTTTGCTCCCACTATTTTAGAGGGGCTACACAATGTACCGCAGGAGGCGGCACTATGTGGCTGTCATATTATCTGCAGTAACAATGAGATGAATGGGATGGTCTGTGACTATGCCATTCACGGCAAGACTGCTCAGGTATATGCCAATACCGACGAGGCCATTAATCTGATTAGGAATCCAGACTTCAGCCTCGTCCCAAAGATGCAGGCTTATATCAAAAAACATATCGGTTCCCGAGAAGAAAACATGCGGCGGTTTGTCAGCATCCTGAGCAGAACTGACAATCGTCAATAGTTAATCGTCAATCAGTGCATTGGAGGCCCCATTATGGAATATAATATCTTCACACTCTGCAGTGCCAATTACAGGGATGCATACGAGTTCGTAATAGATACTTGGCTGCAGACCAAGGCCAAGCAGATATATATTTACACAGACGACAGGAGTTGGCGCTCTACCACTTCCCGGGTTAACATCATTCCTTACTTTGAACCGTCCGACGACTGGCTGGTGAACGTCGGCAGAAAGGTGCTGTGTCTTGAAGACCTCTCCAAGCGGGAACAGAACCGTAACCTTCTATTACTGGACATAGATTGCTACTTGCTCACGGACCTGGGTCACGAATACGACAAGGATTATGACCTAACAGTCGTACGCT
>JAPUIP010000590.1 GCA_027296925.1 Candidatus Poribacteria bacterium
GCTTTAAGGACTTCCCCGACCCCCGTTAGCGTTCCCCCGGTCCCCACACCGATGACAAAGAAATCGATGTCGCGGTCCATAGACTCCAGAATCTCACGCCCTGTCGTTTTCCTGTGAATTTCTGGGTTCGCTGGGTTGGAAAACTGATTGGGCATAAAGTAGTTGGGATTCCGTTTGATGATTTTCTCAGCTTCGCAGATTGCCCCGCCCATACCTGCGTCTTCAGGAGTCAGCATAATTTCTGCGCCAAAAGCCGAAAGCATCGTGTGCTTTTCCGGGGTGACATTTTCTGGCATTGTCAAGATAACGCGGTATCCTTTGGCAATGCCGACGATCGACAGTCCAATGCCTGTATTGCCAGCCGTCGGTTCAACGATCGTGTAGCCGGGCTTAAGTAATCCCTGTTCTTCGGCATCAGCAACCATCGCGTAACAGATCCGATCCTTGATGCTGCCGCCCGGGTTGTATGACTCAAGTTTCGCGAAGATCGTTGCATCATTTGCGCCGGGCAAAGCGTTGAGACGAACCATGGGGGTGTTGCCGATGACATCGATAAGATTTTTAGCCATCCGCATTTCTATTCGCTCCTCATCCTCAAATCGAAAAAGAGTGGGTGTGGTTCGGTTGAGAGAGCCTTTGGAAGTCTCGTGCTTTGCTGCAGAGATCCTGCAAAGTTTTCGCGTTCAAGACTTTGCAAATCCCTTCCTCAATTTCCTGGAGCAGATATTCCATACACTGGTTAGTCGCTTCAGATTGGGAAGGCGAATCAAAGCAATCCGTGAAATCAACAGGGCCTTCCACCACATTGAAAATGTCCCCAATTCGAATTTCGGCGGGAGGGTGCGCCAGACTATATCCCCCGTCAGGACCACGCCGGCTGATTGTCAAACCCGCACGTTTCAGTTGAAGCAAGAGTTTCTCAAGAAATGGACGTGAAATTCCTTGCTTTTCCGCAAGCTCTGTCACCGAGACGAACTTTATGTCGTGTTGCAGCGCCAACTCAAACATCGCCAAAACGGCATATTTCGATCGCGCAGATAGCCGCATCGTTTCCCTCCCCCTATTGCTTACCAATTTGGTCGGGTTCTATTATAATGTATATAACCTTTTAAGTCAAGTTTGATTTCAGACGGGATTGGTTTGACACTTCAAAAGGTTCGTGATATATTCTCCATCCATGAAGATTCGCCCTTGAGCCGCCAATCCGCCTGCGTAAAGCGGTACATCGGCACGAATCCCCAACCAACGACATCCTCTGAAGGAGCGCTCTGGTTATGTCGATTAGAGAAAGCCGATTGGTCAACAAAATCTGGAAAGCGCAACACCTTGCCTTGAGTAAATTGGGGCTACGAAGTTACGCGCGGGCGCACAAACCGATTCTCAGGAAATATCTGTCGGCAGTGCTCAAAGCAACGCCTCACCCAACCGTCATTGAAACCGGTTGCATTCGGGATGCCACTGAAGGCACGGAGAGTACACTAACAATTGCTTCCACGTTGATGGGACGTGGCGTCTTCTACACCTTTGAAATTAGCCGTGAGCACATCAGCGTCTGTCAAGAATTATGCAAGCCCTATAACCAGTATATCAATTATGTTGAAGGTGATTCAGTAGAAAACTTAACAAAAATGGCCGAAGAAGATGCCTTTGATACGATCCACTTCGCCTTATTTGATTCGGTCAACGATGGGACTCACATTTGGAAAGAGTTCAAGGCTGTCGAACATCTGTTCAAAAGGAATACAATCATTATTGTTGATGATGTCTTATGGGGCGGGGACAAGGGGCGATTGATGAGACCATATTTGGAAGCCGCGCCAGAATGGCAGACGAAGGTATATAATGTTGAATACGGCATTCTTGTTGCCCAAAAAGTTGATGAAGCCCGAGGCGATGAATGAAGCGTACGAGTTTTTCAATGATTTTCTATTTTGCGTTGTTATCTCTGGCATTAGGTATGCAGAATTGGTCAATCGCGGCTGATATCCCAATCGTCCAAGCCGGTCAACCCATGGCAACCATCCAGATTGGAGGAGGCGCATCGGTACAAGATCAGTTTGCCGCAGAGGAGCTCCGAACCTTTATCCAGCGCTTCACCCGTGTTGAATTGGACATCCTTACCAATCGCGAGCCAACCATGACGCCAACCGCGATCGTGCTCGGTACGCCCAACTCGAACCCGACGGTTCTCGCGCTGTTGACAGATGGGAGTCTCCACCTTGAGGCGGATCTGGGGGAAGAGGGATATGTCCTCAAGGCAATCGAACTGGGCAATGAGGTCATTATTGCGGTTGCCGGGCACACCTCACGGGGAGTCATCTACGGGGCTTACGCGCTGATCGAAGCCTGCATCACCCAGTTGACCGGACTTTCGCCCGTTGACCTCGATTTTGTCCTTCAGCCCGTGCCAGATCTCAGTCTACCTTTCATGGATGAAACTTCGCGTCCATTTTATTCGGTAAGGGCGGTGCTAGAAATTGAGGATGCGGATTGGCTGACGAGACATCGGATTAACATGAGCGGCGGGGAGGGAGTGTGGACCGGCACGGGTATTGATGACGGACTGGGTACCGCGTTCAAATACGTTGATTCTCCAGCCTTTGAATCCTTACAAGATGAATCCCAAAGTCGGCGGCAGGAGCGGATTCAGATGCTGCGCAGCCGGTTTGATGCCCTGCACCGACGTGGAATTGATTCATACCTCTTCATGTATGTCACCGGCGAACCGACGAAGGCGCTGATCCAGCAGCGGTCAGAGCTTTTGGGACCGCCCGTGTCCTATGGCGGTGCGCGGAACGGCGTTGCTTATCGTCCCTTCTGCTGGTCAAAACCGGAGTTTCACGACCTCACACGACAACTGATCCAAGAGATTGTGGAAACCTATCCGACACTTTCCGGCTTTCACCTTCGTGCGTGGGGAGATGAAACGCGTGCCTGTAACTGTCCGGAATGCGGGGACAGATCTGAGAAAGGTCAGGCCTCCCTTTGGCAGGTTATCTTGACAATTACCAATGCGGCACGACAGATTCGTCCGGATTTCAAATTTTACATCTCCGGCTACGAAAGGGTCTGGCTCAAAGACCCGGCTAGCCGCTACGCACGCCAGTTACCGCAAGGCACAATCTTCTCCCAAAAATGGGGTAGAGATGGTGAACCGACCGAACATCCACAGCTCGCGGTTGGTCAGAGCAACACACTTGGGCAATTGGGGCATCACTTCATTGTGCTTTCACACGATGTCGAGGAAGTCATGCCGTTCTGGATGGTTGAGGGCGATCTCTTTGTCCAGGGCGTACGGCAAGTGGCAAACGATCCATCGATTGTGCGGTTGGGGGGCTTTACGGTACAAGGGGCACAACACGGCTTAGGTCGCCTCGATCGCCTCCTGAGCACGCGGATGAACTGGGATGTTAGCTTAGACCATCTCCGACTCATGGAAAACTACCTGACGAATCAATATGGCGCCGAGGCCGCCAAGCCGCTCCTCAATGCCCTGCGAATCAACACATGGGTGCTGTCAAGCTACTTTGGGGACTTCGCCGGCTCACTCTCGATTACCGGACGGTATGGAACGGGTTCTGCCTGGTTCGCCACACGATTTTGGGACATCATCGGAGAAAAGGCTGTCGCTGACACACTCTCTATCCCAGATCAGGAAACCGCGCTGAATGCCATCGCGCGTTTTTCTTCCCTTCTGCCTCAACAGGAGCAGGCTGCCAATGAAATTGAAGCGGCGGCGCAAACTGCTCGCCCAATCTCTTCGCAAGCTGAAAACGACCTGCGCGATGCGGTAAACTTGATGCGGCTGTGGGTCGCGTTTTTTGCCAGCCGCCTCCACCTGGTGGAAGCCGTCGAGGCAGGCTATCACACTGAGCAAGAACGCCCCATCCGCGCAAAGATTGACGGCGCGATTGAGTTCTCCAAATCGATGATGCCGCTTATCAAGTCCTTCCATGCGTTCGTTCCCATTTTCGGCTATGCTCAGACGACCATCGAAGCCAGCTTGCTTGAGAGTTTGGAGGGGGAGATTGCCTGGCTGTCGAATTTTGAACCGCAGACGCTCATTCGGGAAATCGATCTCCCCACTTCTCAAAAGAAGCCTGACCTCCGGCTGGATGTCCTATACAATCATCCCAACCCCTTCGACCAGGCAACAACCTTCATCTACGAACTGACGAGGGATGCCGACGAAATTTCAATCTCGATTTACACCAAGGCCGGACGGCGTGTTCGCGTTCTGAAGGACATTTCGGCACAAGAAGGATATAATGAGGCAATGTGGGATGGACGGGATGAGGACGGAGAGCCCCTTGCCAATGGCGTGTACCTCTACAGGATTCGTGGGGGTGCCGATGATGAACAGGTGCAGGCTTTTGGTCGGTTGGCAATTTTAAGGTAAGGCGAGCGGGTGTATAGAAAACCGGCACCTGATTTATCATTGCGGGACCGTACGCTGACTGACTTCCGCAACCCCGAATCCCTCGCTCACCACCTGGCCGAGTTCTCCCACTCATAGTCGTGTTTCTTTCTGTGCCTCCCTCAAAGACCTTCCTCTCTCCAATTGACCCATCCCCAAATTTCTCGCTTCCCCAACCTTGAATAGTTCACCCGCCGGATGCTATTTTTTTGCTTGTATTATTATTTCCGTTGTGATACCTTATCACGGATGGGCAGTGCGTATCGGTCATTGCGTTTCAGTGGTGTTAGACTTGCCTTTACGCATTACATTTCTCGCTTGCTTATCCAGCCCGGTGTCTCTGTGGCGAGGCGATGGAGATCTATCCGGTACCCCAAAAATATAAGGAGTTACGCATGAGTATTGACGTTGGAGCGCCAGAAGTGTTGGATCTGATTGATGCCGACGCTCAGGTGAAACAGCTTGGTACAGGCTGTCAGTTTACTGAAGGCCCCATCTGGAACGCCACAGGGCGGTTTCTGTTATTCAGCGACATTCCAGCTAATCAGATGAAAAAGTGGACACCTGAGTCCGGTATCACAAATTTCCGCGTACCGTCGGGCAAATCGAACGGTTTGACCTACGATAAACAAGGACGACTGATCGCGTGCGAACACGCCAATCGACGTGTTTCGCGAACGGAAGCCGATGGCACAGTAGCAGCAATTGCCTCGGTTTATGATGGCAAACGGCTGAACAGCCCAAACGATGTCGTCGTAAAGTCGGACGGCGGCGTCTATTTCAGCGATCCGCCGTACGGTTTGACAGCCGCCTTTGGAGCGGAGGGCGAGCAAGAGATTGATTTTCAGGGTGTTTACCGGCTTGCCCCAGACGGTCAGACGTTGACGCTCCTTATTGATGATTTTGATCGCCCCAATGGACTCTGCTTCTCGCCGGACGAGTCGATCCTTTACATCAATGATACCGCCAGAATACACATCCGCGCTTTTGACGTTCAATCTGATGGCACGATTGCAAACGGGCGAATCTTCGCCGAAGAGTCCGGCGAAGACGGGGCGCCGGACGGCATGAAGGTTGACGGGCAGGGAAATGTCTATGTGACTGGTCCCGGTGGTATTTGGATTTTCAATCCGTCCGGGAAACATCTCGGTATCATCAAAGTCCCCGAAAAAGCAGCCAATCTCGCCTGGGGTGGCGATGACTGGCGCACGCTTTTCATCACCGCCAGCACTTCAATCTATAGCGTACAGTGCAAGGTCTCGGGGATTCCGGTTCCCTAAGCATGGGCGGATAGGCTCATAAACCCAGAAAAGGAGTGAAGTAAAATGGAAAAGAAAATATGGAAAATTGCGTTGCTGATGAGTGATATGCAGAAAGCGGAAGAGCTATATGTCAACAAGCTTGGACTCAAGGTGCTTGACCGACTGGATCTCGGTGAAATGGGTGAAGCGCTTTTCCTTGATGCCGGCAACGTCAATTTGGAACTCATCCCCGCCGCTGCATTTGAGGGCGTCTGGGGTTTAGATCGCCCCGGCGTGCACCACATCTCTTTTAAGGCTGACGACGTTGAGGCGGGAACCGAAGAACTCCGCGAAAAAGGCGTAACGGTCAAAAAAGAACCGTTCCAGCCCCTTGAAGGAATGACCCTCGCATTTTTCGATGGGCTTGATGGCGTGAACCTGCAACTCTTCAACCACGAGAAAGACTCTTGAGGTCGATGAAAGTCAAGATCAAGCGTCTCGACAAAACGCTCCCTCTGCCGAGGTATGAAACGGACGGTTCCGTCGGCTTTGACCTCCTGTGTCGTGAATCAGTGACAATCGAGCCACAGGCGGTGGGGCTGATTCCTGCAAACGTCATCGTCGAGACGCCGCCGGGATACATGCTCATGGTGACGCTGCGAAGTAGCACGCCTCGCAAACGGGGGCTGCTCATCCCACACGGGCTCGGTGTCATCGATCAGGATTACTGCGGCGAAGGCGACGAGATCCAGATTCAGGTCTATAATTTCACCGGCCGCGCCGTCACGATCGAACGCGGCGATAAGATTGCGCAAGGTATCTTTGTGAGAGTGGATAAGGCGGAGTGGGTGGAGGTATCTGAGATGGGTTCAGAGACGCGCAGCGGGTTTGGCAGCACGGATCAGTAGAGGCTTCAAACTCGCCTGGCACATCACGAGTTGAGATGTTGATGAAACGATAGTATTTTCTCCGTTGTTCAGAAGGACAAGCAGATGAGACAGTATTTAGATGCGCTAAAAAATATCATGGAGAATGGCGTGGACCGCGAAGGGCGCAACGGTCCCACCCGCGCTCTATTCGGAATGCAGATGCGCTACGATATGGCGGATGGTTTCCCAGCCGTGACGACCAAGAAGCTATTCTTCGATACGATGAAGGCGGAGCTCTTGTGCTTTTTAAGTGGCAGTTCGGACGTGAAAGATTTTCAGAGATTGGGTTGTCATATCTGGGACGCCAACGCAGACGCTGATTACTGGAAGCCTAAGGCGCGGTTTGACGGGGATCTGGGACGAATATACGGCGTGCAGTGGCGGTCATGGCAAACCCCCGGTCGGGAGACGATAGATCAACTCGCCGAAGTGATTGCGGGAATTCAGAAAAATCCCTATAGCCGCCGTCTTGTGGTGACCGCCTGGAATCCGGGTGAACTCGACCAGATGGCGCTTGAACCGTGTCACATCTTCTTCCAGTTTTTTGTGGCGAATGGCGAACTGTCGGTACAGATGTACCAGCGGAGTTGCGATATGTTTTTGGGCGTGCCGTTTAATATTGCCTCGTATGCGCTGCTGTTGCGCATGATCGCCCAGGTCACCGGTTTAAAGCCAGGTGAGTTTATTCACACCTTGGGCGATGCCCACATCTATCACGTCCATTTTGACGCGGTCAAAAAACAGTTGCAGAGAGAACCACTGAAACTCCCCTCGCTTTCTCTGAACCCAGATATAAAGTCGATTGACGACTTCAAAATGAGCGACATCAAGCTACGCAATTACAAACATCACGGCGTCATCAAAGCGCCAATGGTGGTGTAGGGAAAATGGGAATGCGAATCTCCATTATTGCAGCCATGGACAAAAACCGGTTGATCGGTCAAGACAACCGGCTCCCTTGGAGGCTGCCAGCCGATATGAAACACTTTCGTCGCATGACGTTGGGCAAGCCGGTGGTGATGGGGCGGAAGACCTTTGAATCACTCGGCAGACCGCTGAAGAAGCGCACCAATATCATCGTGACGCACGACTGTGATTATCGGGCAGAGGGCTGCATTGTGGCACACTCTGTCGAGGAAGCCCTGGCGACTGTCAAAGCAAACGAAGAGGTGATGATCATCGGCGGCAGTTCGATCTATGCGCAATTCCTGCCGCGTGCGGATCGCCTTTATTTAACGCTAGTTCACGATTGCTTTGAAGGAGAAGTTTACTTTCCGGCGTTCAATCTGGAAGAGTGGCAAGAGGCGAAACGGATCGACCACCAGCCAGACGAAAAAAATCCGTATCCCTACAGCTTTCTGTTCCTTCACCGAAGGAGTTAAATATGTCCAACAATCCGCTTCAACTCTGCATGCTCTCTGGCTCTTTTGAATATGATTCGGAGACATCGCTCACACGTTTCCGAGATTATATCGAGGACAATCACCCGGTTCAATCGACGCTGATTATTTATCAGACGGAGAACGACGATCAGTCCCTCGAACCGCTGGAAGATGCAGACGTGCTATTGGTGTTCACGCGCCGGCTGAATACCACCGGCAGGGAGCTTGAACGTCTCCGGGCGTACTGCGCTCAAGGAAAACCAATCGTAGGGGTACGAACGGCAAGCCACGCCTACCAGAATTGGCTGGCATTTGATCAAGAGGTCCTTGGCGGTAACTACCAGGGACATTACGGTTCGGGACAGATTGCTCGCGTTGAAATTGAACATGGAGCAGAAGGTCATCCGATTCTACACGGCATCTCGAACTTCGATTCCTACGGAAGTCTGTATAAAAATACGCCGCTCGTTGCGGATACAACACTGCTGCTGACAGGAAAGACAGAAGAACACACGGAACCCGTGGCATGGACGCGATTGCACCGGGGCGGTCGTGTCTTCTACACATCGCTCGGACACCAGAAAGATTTCGCGGTTGAGATGTTTCTCCGTCTGCTTGCCAATGCGGTGTTTTGGGCCGCCGGACGGTTATAACTCCACGAGTCCGTGAGTCTTTTAACCAATCAGTTACGGAGGAATATTATGACTACCATTTTGGCTGTTCCAACAGAT
>JAPUIP010000591.1 GCA_027296925.1 Candidatus Poribacteria bacterium
CGGCCTCTCATATTTTTTTCTGGAAAGACGACAGTACCAAACTAGCTTTCCATCGCGCTCCTCGTAACCAACTTCTCGGTGTGGAAAATCTGCCTCGCGGATGTTTGGCGACCAACCTCGCTGGCGGAATGGAAATCTGTCGTTGATTCGCCGATTGATGCGCCGGTTCGGCAAACACTGTTCGTGAATTTCCCTGAAGATCAGCGCAAAGAATTGGCTGAGACCTTCCGCTTCCCGACAATCGAACTCCCAGCGTTCCCACCAGTCGAATGGGTCAACCAGAAACTACCCGACCTTTTCCAAACCTTATGCACTGGAGAATCGAAGCTTTTGAGACAGTCAGAGGTTGCACAAGTGATCACGGATCGCGTGGGATATGCGTTGCCCGAGCTTGTCGTTCTTCTGGTACTCGATGGACTTTCGTTTTACGATGTGGGGGGATGGACATTTCCAGCGTCTTGGCGTGTGAAGTGCGAGCCATGTCTCGTGGATGGACTGAGTGTCACGACGAGCGGAATGCGTCGGTTAATCGGGTTGCCGTGCTTGACACACCGATTGTTTGGTTTGGGCTATAAACAAAGATTGGGGTTTTCATATTGGGAGCGTTCCCAAAACAGGCTAACCGATGATCTCTTTGCCGAGTTTCCACCGACTCAATTGTTTCGCGTCACAACATTTGAAGAGGTGTTGCACAAGTTACAGGCTTTAGCCCCGAATTCTGGCGAATCCGACTGCCGGACATTCATCCAGATTGTCCGCACGGGACTCGATGGGGTTTGCCACAACCATAGAGAAAAACCTGCCATCGACACAATGCTTGATGGGCTTAAACAGAATATCGAACAGATTGTTGAGGCGTTACGTCCGTCCCGAAAAACGATGCGGATATTCGCAACAGCCGACCACGGAATTCTGTGGTTTACCGATCAGCAAACCGTCCATTTGAGTCCGGAAACGCGGTCACCACGCTACGCTAAAGGCGAACATCCTTCCGCAAAGACCGTTCGCATTGTTGAGAATGGAGACATCTATTCTGTTCTAACTGGCGATGATAAAATTGCCAGAAATCGCAAAGTAACCGAGTGGGGATTTCATGGTGGGATTTCGGCTCAAGAATCTTTGGTTCCATTTCTGGACATCACGCCCCCTCGCTTCCACGTTTAGTTGGTTATGGCACACTTAACCTGTGCGAAAGGATACCCCCATGGCAGAGGTGAATTTACGGATTGGCACCGAGTACGAAGCCAATGACCCCGTTTATATGAAAGCCACAGGTTCGCGGGCGGTCTTTATTTGTGGTAAACGCGGCTCGGGTAAGAGTTACACGATGGGCGTTATTGTCGAAGAGTTATTCAACCAAGAACAGGGCAAGGCAACCATTATCATCGTCGATCCGATGGGAATTTATCACACCATGTCCCTGCCAAACGAAGCGCAAGCAGACCAAGTGCGGAATGCCGGCTTCCTGACTTCGGGCTTTCCTATTCGGCTAATCGTCCCCGGCGAGCCGTTGATTCGATATGGGGATGCAGCGGTACTTGCGAAGTTGAGAGAAAACGGCGTTGAAGTGACCCAACTTCAAATTAATGCCGCAGATCTTTCGTCTGAAGCGTGGTGCGAATTATTCGACATCGGCATTAACGAAGCGATGGGGATTGCCCTCTGGCGTGCCGTTGATACACTCCACGAAAAAGACCAGCCCTTTACAGTTGATGATATTCTTGCCGAAATAGAACGGGACACGAGAGCAAAGGACACCTCTAAAGAGGCTTTAGAAAATCGTTTGACCGTGGCGAATCGGTGGGGAATTTTTGCACGAGAACCGACTGCTTTGAATAATGTGTTTTCTTTGAGTCATGTCAATGTGCTAGACCTTAGTGTGCTTGACGCGGGTACCAAAGGGTTACGCAATATGGTACTAGATGTTGTTGCCCGCCGCCTCTTCACCGAGAGAACAAGGGAGAGACGAAGAGAAGAATTCGGTCTGTCAACAAAGTTACCGCGTGTCTGGCTTGCCATTGATGAAGCTCACCAATTTGTCCCCAAAGGCAGAACCTCTCTTTGCAAGGGAATGCTAATCCGTTGGGTCAAAGAGGGTCGTCAACCCGGATTGAGCCTTATCGTCGCGACCCAACAACCTGCGGCAATTGACCCTGAGCTACTGTCACAATGCGACGTGATTATCGCCCATAAAATCACAACTTGGGATGACATATACGCCCTAGACCGGCTGAGTGCCACCTATATGACGGGGGATTTGAAAAGCTACATTCGCAGTTTGAATCGTCGAGGGGAAGCTTTGTTAGTCGATGACGAAACCGAGTCCGTTACGACGATTCGGGTACGTCCACGATTCAGCTCACATGGCGGGGCTGAAATCCAAGAGAAAACCACTCGGAAGTCTTTATTTTAGGTAACCGTTCAGGTGAGTCGCGCTCCTTCGGGTCCGTCCTCCCACCCGTCTACGTTTCTGTAATGGGGGTACAGGATTCAGGTCGGAGCAAAGTGGAGAGTCCGATTTTTCGGACATTCACTTGCATCTTGCACCGTTTGGCATCTTTGCGCCCTTGTTCACCCTTGTTTCCCCATTCTCCATGAACCCATGACTTCCTCTTTCCTAATTTCCTGCTATGCCTTCAATTACCCGTCGTCATCTTCTGAAACTGAGCCTGCTCGGATGGGCACTCCCGTTTCTACCGGGCTGCTCCCCGTCACATCACAAGCCACCTCCTGCCTTTGACATCCCCGGCGAAATCATCGGTGAATCAAGCGGAATCGGGCATCTTGTGAGACAGCCCTTAGGAGAGGAATTACTTCCACCACCGACTGGCAAATTGCACTCCGTCGTCATCGTTGGAGGCGGCGTAGCAGGCGTCAGCGCGGGTTGGAAACTGGCGCGCTCAGGTGTAGTTAATTTCGCCATCCTTGATTTGGGAGATCAGTTAGGGGGCACATCGATCTCCGGAGAAGCAAACGGCACGGCATTCCCTTGGGCAGCGCATTACATCAATACCCCGCCAATCGAGGCAGATTGCATCCTTGAGGTGCTTGAAGAGCTCGATGTAGTCGTGGGCTACACAAATATTGGGTGGCCGATTATGAACCCTGAATACATCTTGCGTACCCCGGCAGAGCGGCTTTTTATCGATAATCGTTGGGTAGATGGGCTGGATGCTTTTTCGGATGGGACGGATGTGGACCGACAGACGTTCATGGAGTTTCAGACCGATATGCTCCGTTGGACCCTGCGACGAGGCGAGGATGGACGTCGCGCCTTCACACTACCGCTGGAATACAGTAGTGCCCAGCCGGAGATACGTGCGTTGGATGGGATAACGATGCGCGAATATATGAGACAGAAAGGCTGGAATTCGGAGCGGTTGGATTGGTTCGTGAATTACGGTTGCCGCGACGATTACGCTTGTCCGATCGATGAGGTATCGGCGTGGGCTGGCATCCACTACTACGCCTGCCGCTACTATGCCGACGAATTGCAGGAACGCTTCCCGGTTCACACAGTGACCTGGCCTGAAGGCAATGCCTTTTTAGTAAACGGCATGGCGCGGAATTTTTCGCCGAATAACGTCCGCCTTAACGCCTTGGTACTTTCCATTCGCCAACAAGGAAATGAGATTCATGTAACGTTCATGGATACGCACAGCCGTCGGATGACCACTTTGCGGGCGAAGGCGGTCATCTACGCCGGTCAAAAGCACATTGCAGAACATATCATTCCTCAACTTCCCGATGATCAGCGTTCCGCTTTTGACGAGTGTCAGTATACGCCGTGGCTGACAGCAAGCATTCACCTCAAACATCTCCCCAAAACACGAGGTAGCGAGA
>JAPUIP010000592.1 GCA_027296925.1 Candidatus Poribacteria bacterium
GATATTCCAGCGTGCCGCATCAAAAAGCTCTTTGTTGAGTGTGAAACTGGAAAACTTGGTTGGAAAGTTACCGACGGTCAACTGGTGGCGGACATTTTCGCCCGGAATATTGAAGGTGAAAAAGTTTCGGTTGCTTGTCTTTTTTCGGAATTCTGAATCCCGGCGTAAGAGGGATGCGCCGCCTAACACGCCATACGTCGCCTGGATGGTATAAAGCTCTTTTCCGCTTTTATCAAAAACTGGATTTCCCAGCGGATCCGTATGTTGGGGGTGCGCCGGTTGCGGAAGACATACCGAGATGATCAGCCAAAAGTAAAGCGGAATACCTAAAACGTGGTGCTTATTATATGTTGTGTGCTGTGTGATTCGCCAGTTCACTGATTCACCGATTCTTAGAAATCGTACACGATGCTGAACCGATGGCTGCCAAAGGTCTCTTCAATGCCGCCGATAGGGAAGAGGAAGCCGTAGTCAACTCGGATGCTGTCGCTCGCGCGATATCCACCGCCGAGCGTCAAATTCGTACCCCATGCCAGATTCTCTAACCGAAACCCGCCGCGCAGGAGAAGCCTGCCGCGATCGAAAGTGTACTCGATACCGACTTTGACATCGACCTGGTTCTCTTTGAACACGAGATCCATTCCCCATGTAGAGAGTTTCCCCAGGATTCCGATACCGAGCGTCACCTGCAAAGGAAGCGTTTCCGTTACACCCGAATCGGTCGAAGCGATGTTAGGGGTGTTGAGGTTCTGCAGGGATAGCGCAATCGGAATATTTACGGTTGGACGAAAGATCACCCCGACATCTACGCCCAACTGACTCCGGCCGGGCAGGTCTTCCACAATCGTTCCATTCGCTCCGATGGTGGGGGACGTGTCCCAATTTAGCCATTTGACAGCCCCGCCCAGCGAGATCTGACGTTTCTCGGCGTCGCCCAACTCGAAGTTCTTGCTTACTCCCACGACAACGTAGTTTTCCGAATACAACTCGCTGACGTTCAGCCGCTTCCATAACAACCCTACCGCTCCGCGGCTCACGTGGGAATTGGCATAGCTGACCAGATTCTGCGTAATCGACGTTTCATCACTCAAGCCAACATACAATGTCGCCATCGTTGCGGATAACTGTTGCGTTGATTCGGGTGAGTTCGACCGCCGCGGCAGACTTGAGATCGATGCGGGGTTGACCAGCAATCCGTCGGATTCATTGCCAATTGCTGTGAACGCCCCGCCCATTGCAAAGGCACGCGCGCCGATAAACCCATCCTCAAAAGCCGCATGCGTTGACGAAAATAGCCCCCCTATTCCTGAACCGATGCCGAAGAGAAAAAGTACCGGGCGGAGCCAGGAGAGGCGGGCAAAAAAGAAGGGAAGCAGGGAAGGAGGGGAAAAAGGAAGCAGCAAACCGGACAATTATTCGTCTGTAAATTTGTAGCCAACCCCCCAGACGGTTTTTATATACTCAGGTTGGCTTGGATCTTTCTCAATCTGTTCTCTTAGCCGCCGTATGTGCACGTCAACTGTACGCGCGCCCACGAAGCGATCTTGCCCCCATACATAATCGAGTAGGCCATCCCGCGAATAGACACGTCCTGGGCTTTGCATGAGGAACAGCAACAGATCAAATTCCTTCATCGTGAGATCTAAAGCCCGATCTCGAATGGTAACCTTCCGGCGTGTGATGTCGATCGCCAGATCGTTATATTTCAGTGGCGTGGTTTGGCTCTCTGCCTGATAGTCTTGGCGATAGGCTCTTCGCAAAATCGCTTTGACCCGCGCGATCAACTCTCGCGGATTGAACGGCTTCGGTATATAATCGTCGGCGCCAATTTCCAAACCGACGATTTTATCCACATCACTGTCTTTTGCGGTGACCATCAAAATGGGGACAGAGGACTCCGCTCGCATCTGCCGACAGACCTCAAATCCATCTACCCCCGGCAGCATAACGTCGAGGAGGATCAGATCCGGAGATTCTCGGCGCATTTGGTCAAGGGCTTCCGCGCCATCGTAGGCTTTAACGACGCTGTACCCTTCTCCCATCAAATAATCGGCGATTAGGTCAACGATGTCCTCTTCATCATCGACAACCAGGATTTTATAGGCATGCTCTCTCATTTTCCCACCACAATCACTCCGTTGCGAATTTCGGAGCCAAGCTGAATCTGGTAGATGTAGGGGCCGATGTTCACGATCTCCCCGGTCCTATCCCTGCCGTCCCATTCGACACTCACCGCGTTGGCGTTGACCACGATTCGATTAATCAAGGTCCGGATTCGCTTATTGCGCAGATCGAAAATCTCAACAATGAGCTCCGTCTGTCCAATTTGGGACGTATCGGGATTCACAATCGTGAGTCGCGTGATGTCCGCGATACCATTTCCGTCCGGCGAAAACGGGTTAAAACTCCACGCGGCTTGAATCTGCGTTGGAACGGCTTGGAATAAGGCCACCTGGGCAATGTAGTTGAGTTCCAAACGGACAACTCGTCGATTCAGGTCGATTTCCCCGCCCGCCAACTGCCACTCCTGAGCGAGGGCATCCCAGACAAAGATTTTGAGGTCTGCTTCTCTCGTCACGTTTGCGGCGACCAGATCTGAATCTTGATAGCTGAATTCGAGCAACATCGGTTGCTGAAGGGGGAAATGCTCAAAGGTGTCAAATGATACAATCTGCACATCCGACGTATCGAAAAACTCAACTTCATTCAGTTGAATATTCAGTTGCGTGCCGTCATCAGCTTCCTTGATCTCCGTGATGTCTAGGCGAAAGTAGCGGCCCGATGGTTGTGTGGGGAGTTCGATAATCGTTGGCGCCTCCTCAAACGCTGTGAATTCAAGAATTTCCGTAAAATTCTCGTTATCGTTAGACACGGAGATCTTCGCACGCTGCGGACCAAAGATTCTGTTGTCCTCCACATTGGGATGCAGGACGATACGGCTGACGGTATGGGGCACGTCGAGATCGATTGTCAAGCTGATCGGCACCGGTACGATGCCCGCCATCCACGTAGACGGCGGTTCCAGGATGCCATCGACGGCCAGCGTGGGCGGCTGATTGGACAGCGAACTTGAGGCTTCCGCTGAAAACCCGCTTTGCCGGAGTGCTTCAAAGCGGTAAACGACAACGGGAGTGGTTCCCTTGACAATGCGGGTGTTTCTCAAATACGATAGCGAATCAACTTGCGCCGGTGGAATCGAAAAAAACTGCAATTGCTTTATGCGCTCATCGAATGCGTCCACCGGAATGATAATTGTTGCTTGGCCCCCATCGCTCAAGATGAAGTGTCCGTCCGACGCCGCTTCAGGACGCAATTCCGGGAGATATACCAGCGAAATCGTCTCGCCATCCACAGTCGCCGGTGAATCCGGGACTGATGGCGAAAGTTCCCTGGCAAGCAGCGACAACCGGTTTTCTCCCGCTTCGAGCAAAACCTCTATAGCAAACGTGGCGCGGCGTTGTTCCGTGAGATCGAGTCGAATCGAAATCTCTTGAATCCGCGCTTGTATAATCTGGTTGCTGGTGTCTAAAAACTCGATGGATTCAATTGCAATCCGCTCGGTCTGCCATCCTTCGAGCATCTCAATTTGAATGAACCGCGCCGAGACAAGTGATGGGAGGTCAACAACAGTGCGCTGAAAAGCCGGGTCGATGCTCGATGGAACGTTGAGGTGTTGACCTGCAGAGAAACTCGAACTATCCGGAGAGAAAGCGATACGGATCAACCGCGGACCGAGTGGAAACTCGTTGTCAGTCACAGCACGGATCAACACACCCCGAAGTTCCTGCACACTTCCCAGATCCACGACGACGGCATAGATCGAATGGGCGAGTTGCGCGAGATCTCGAAGCCCGGCGGGGGTGTTGGTCGAGACGATAACTTGCGCTGGGGCTGAGGATTCAACGATTCCCTCAATCTGTAGCGTTTGATTGCTTGTGGTGAAATCGGTCGTGGGACGGGTGATCAGCAGATCAATGACAGCCTCCGCACCACCAACACACGAAAAGAGAAGGATGACTGAAAGTAACAGGGGGCGGAATCGCATGAATCATCACAAGCACAGCACTGTAAGATTGGTTAAGTTTAGCACATGAGGCGATGTATCCGCAAGCTAAATTCGGTTGCCCATCAGGCCATTAAACACAAGCTCAGTCGTTCACAATTTCGGTGTAGGAGCGGAATCTCCGCGATGCGATCCTCGGGTGAGAGGGGACAGTCTTCGACCTTTCTGCGAAGGTCCACAATGTCTATGGGGCGCAGTCTCCACCCGCACGCTCTTCGGCGCCATTCGGGCGGGGAAGCCCGCCCCTACGGAGTGTCATCCGTATCGGTTAGAATCCTCTGGTCAATGTGTCCGTCCCTGCATCATGAGGGTTTAGGGGCGAACAGGTAGCTGAAAAAGCGAACGTAGACAAGGATCCACGCCCTGATCTGAAGATCGGGCTGATGGCTCAAGTCCACCCAAGTGACATCTTCCGATTTGTGACTCGCTGTGTAAATTTCTACCTGGAGCTGTTTTGGATTTCAATTTGCGCATTCGTATGCTAAAATTAAGCATGCTTGAAAAATGCTATTATCTCATCACCCGATTGTCCAAAACTTTATGGCAGAAATTCAACTGAAAAGCGTCACAAAGCGTTTTGGCGACGTTGTCGCCGTCAACAACTTGAATCTCGAAATTCACGATCAAGAGTTTGTCGTTTTCCTGGGACCTTCCGGTTGTGGGAAAACAACGATGCTCAGATCTATTGCCGGTTTGGAATATCCCGAGGAAGGGGATATCTTTATCGACGGAAAGCGCGTGAATAATTTATCACCCGCGGATCGAGACATAGCGTTCGTTTTCCAATTCTACGCGCTTTATCCGCATTTGACTGTTTATGATAACATCGCGTTTCCGCTCAAAGCGGTGAAGATGCCCAAACCTGAAATTCAGAAAAGAGTGAAAGAGGTCGCGGCGATTTTGCGAATTGAAGAGTTGCTTGGTCGGAAGCCGAGCCATCTGAGTGGCGGAGAGATGCAGCGCGTCGCGTTAGGTCGAGCGATGGTTCGTCGTCCCCGCGCGTTCTTGATGGATGAGCCGATGGCGAATCTCGACGCAAAGCTCAGAGTGGATATGCGATCCGAGCTGAAACACCTGCAGCGTGAACTCGGGACAACAACAATTTTTGTCACGCATGATCAGGTTGAAGCCATGTCAATGGCTGACCGGATCGCCGTGATGCATCAGGGGGGCCTGCAGCAAATTGGAACCCCTCAAGAAGTGTATAACGCGCCGGAGAACCTGTTTGTCGCCGGGTTTATGGGGAGTCCTTCTATGAATCTCGTCGCCGGCGAGATTCAGCCCCAGAACGGCAAATGGGCACTACATCTGACACACACGGATATTTGGATCGCCCTCTCTAATCAACGGATGGCGTGCGTGCATCAGAATGCACAAACCCATGAGTTCATTTTTGGAGTTCGCCCCGAGCACATTATCGTGTCAAAGTCACAGACCGAAAGCGGGCTCAAAGCCTCCGTGCACCTGATAGAGGCATTGGGGTCGGTTAATATCATCGATATCCTGCTGGGTGAAAATCCCGATACCGGCGCGCTCATCCTCTTCCGAGCACGGACGCACCCCGCATTTCGGATCGATGTTGGGCAGCCGGTTTGGCTAGATTTCGATGACAAACACGTTCATCTGTTTGATCGCGATACCGAAAAAGCGATCCGCTGATTGCTAGACGCAAATCTTTTGGATGGGAGAAAAGAATATGGCAAAAGTTCCATGCCGTTTGGCGGCTTTGGATTTGGACGGTACTTTATTGAATGACGATCACATTGTAACGGATCGGAATTGTAAGACGCTTCAAAAATTGTCCGCTCAAGGTATTGTGGTCGTCCTCGTGTCAGGAAGGATGCACAGATCGATTCTGCCTTTTAGTGAGCAGATTGGACTGGCGAATCCGATTATCTCGTACAACGGCGGCATGGTTAAACATGCCAAAACCGGAGAGGTCTTTCACCACATACCTATCCCGGGGGCAATCGCAGCCGAACTGGTCGAATACTGCGATCAGCTGGGACTACATCTCAATTTTTGTTTGAACGATGAGTTATATATCAAAGAGAGCAATCAGTGGAGTGATCTGTATGAAAGTCGGACGGGCGTCCCGGCGACGCCTGTCGGGGACCTCCACCAATTAGACGGGGACGAACCCACCAAGATACAGGTTCTGGATACGCCAGAAAAAATTGATCGGCTTCTCATTGAATTTAAGGACGCATTCGGTGAACGCCTGTATGTGACGCGGACGCAGATCGAATATATCGAGTTTATGAATCCGCAAGTCTCGAAAGGATTAGCCATCAGAGCGCTCGCCGCCCAACTCGATATCCCTATGGATCTGGTTGTTGCTTTTGGGGATGGCTACAACGATGCAAGCATGATGGAAGTCGCCGGCTTTCGCGTCGCCATGGGAAATGCAGTCGATGAAATTAAGGCTTGCGCGGACTACGTCACCGACACCAATCACAACGACGGCGTGGCGTTGGCAACGGAGCCGCTCCTGCTAGATGATGCGTGACGCTCCAACTCGCGGGTACGACGCATTGCCCTGTTCAGACCTGCACAGGACGGCGGGTTTTCATGCCGAAAATCGGGATGTTTGCAACAAGCGCCATTGAGTCTGCTTCGCGCAGCAAATCCACTTCGACGTAATCCGGCTTCAGCTCAAAATACCTTGACAGCAGGTCAGTCAATTCGACCTGCAAAGTTTTCATCAGCTCCTCATCAACGCCTAGCCGGTCTTGAACCAAAATTAATTTCAGCCGGCTTTTGGCTACATTTTTGCTTTTCGGTTCTCGACTGAGCGCTCTCATTAGCCGCTGAAACATTTCTTTTCTCCTTTTAGCCCCAGTTGAAGAGTTTGTCAAACAAGCTACCGAACCAGCTTTCGGGCTTGAACGTTGGAATTGGCAGCTCTTCCCCTTCGAGCCGCCGGGCAATCCGTTTAAAGGAATCCCCCGCAATCGATCGGCGGTCGTGAGTTAATGGCAATCCGCGGTTGGTCGAAACGACCATTTCCTGATCTTCTGGAATGACCCCAATCAATTTGATCGACAGAATATCAATGATGTCCTGCTGATTCATCATATCACCGGCTTTGACCATGTTTGGTGAAAGACGATTGATGACGAGGTTCATGTCATTAATTTCCATACTCTGCAATAGCCCGATAATGCGGTCGGCGTCACGGACGGCCGCGACTTCTGGCGTCGTCACGATGAGCGCTTCATCGGCACCCACTGAAGCATTCTGAAAACCTTGCTCGATCCCCGCCGGTGAGTCAATCAGGACATAATCGAACATGTCTTTCAGTTCAAGACAGAGTTCCTTCATCTGTTTTGCCTGGATGTCAGTTTTGTTGTTCTTCTGGGAGGCCGCAAGGAGCCTGAGGTTTTCTACCCGCCGATCCTTAACGAGCGCTTTTTCGATATCGCAGGTTCCCTCGATTACATCCATCGACGTATAAACGACACGACTCTCCAATCCCATGATGATATCGAGGTTTCTCAAGCCCACATCTGCGTCGACAACCACAACGGCCCTTCCCAACATTGCCAATGCGGTTCCGAGATTCGCCGTTGAAGTGCTTTTACCAACTCCACCTTTACCAGATGTGATAACAATCGCTCTTCCCATCTTTGTTCCTTCTTCCTTCATAAAATGACTTTCGAGGTTTGCCCTTTGCTCAGGGTCGAGAGAAAGCCCCTCCCAAGTGAAGTGCTTCAGATCATCTAAAGTCCATTGAATTCTTCGACCGTAATCGATTCTCCATTGACCCGGGCAACTTCCGCTTGCCGCCTTTTACGTTTTCCGCCCGCTGGTGGACGTGTGATAAAGCGCCCGATCCGCAACTGGGTCGGTAGCAGATTCAGCGCGATAATCACCGATGACGTGTTACCGAGTGCGCCGGCATGAGCGACGCCACGTAAAGCACCCAAGACAATAATATCTCCAGCGGCGGTCACTTCTGCCCCCGGATTGACATCGCCTAAGATAACGATGTTCCCCTCTAAGAAACGCTCGACCTGACCGGAGCGGAGCGTATTACGGAGGAATAGCGTCTCTTCATGCTCTGGAGAAAACTGATTATCGATGGCATGCTCTTCCTGATGGAGGGCGGGGGCACCAATAATGCGAAGATCTTCCGCTATTGGGGTTTGGTCGTCCGATTCACGTATGACCCGTTTAATATCCAGACCATAGTTTTTATGCAGCAAATTGCTTAAGTGGGTTAACTCCTCATCACTTAAGGATCTGTCCCCGATATCGATATTCAGCCCCATGCCGGCTAATGAATTCCCTAAGTTTGCCATGCGATCTACAATGGCAAGTTGAATTCGATCCATAGATGCTTCCGGATCAATAATCAGGCGTAAACCATCACGGTATCCCTTGAGTTCGACAACTGGGCGTAACATATTTTTCACTTCAGTCCCCCCGTCAATCATCTTCGACTGACAATCTCAGTTTGTCTTCGTGTTTGGCATGCGAACGACTTTTGCGCACTTCCATCAGGTCTACGGTTGTTTTGCAATCTTGGCTAAAACGTAGGGACCTTCAGGAATTGCCGCGATTTTGGCATGGGGCCCGTGCTTTGAAAGGACACGTTGAATCCCCTCCTCAGGAGTTCGGATCGGATGCACAAACAGGTTTTTCAACTGTTGATAAGGTATGCCCTCCGCATAGCAATAGATTTCAGCTTTTTTCGCTGCCCTTGCCAACTCCTCAAGTTGCCATTGATCGATGACGAAATTCGCCGGATCGTAAATATCGTGGATGAACTGTGTGAGATTCTGCGTATCCAGAATGAGTTTGGTAAACGGTTTGCTGCCAATCCCCAGACTACACTCCGCCACCAGGATAATACTGCCATTCGGCTTGACAATCTCGACCGCCGTTAGCATCCCCTTAATGGCTTGATAAAATGTGGTGTCGAGTGGATACCCCGCACTTGAAACCACGACGGCATCCACCGGCTCGGGTAGAGTCACTGTCGCTTGTTTCTCAACGAATGCGGCGCCGGCCAAATGAGCTTCTACCAAATCGCCAGCAAACACGCCCGTGAGACGGTGTTGATCGTCAATGGCAACATTGAGAATGAAATCAACACCGGCCATTTGGGCAATCTCGGTGGCTTCGATATGAAAGGGATTGCCCTGAAGGATGCCCACCGAAGCGTTCGGATGCTCAAGAATCCGCGGACCGTGCATGATTTTCATCGTCTCGATAGAGGCCAGCCCCGGGCAGATCGCTTTGCGTCCACCCGAATATCCTGCCATCAAGTGCGGTTCAATTAGAGCGGTCGTGATCTTGAGATCGGATGCCATGTAGGTTTTATCGATATAGACCGGTGTCCCAAGCCGTGTTAAACCGAGCGATTTGTGTGTTTCAGGTGCCTGAGAAAAATGGTTGACAATTCGATAGTTGGCCATAATCTCGGCGCCGACCATCCCCTCCAGTTCTTCTCCTTCATTGGGACGGTGAATTCCCGTCGCAATCAAAATCGTTATCTTTTCACGCGGGATACCACATTTCTCCAATGTTTGTAGAATGGGCGGGAGGATGAGCTTATTGGGAACAGGGCGTGTCACATCCGAAATGACAACACAGGCAGAAGTCCGATTCCTTGCCAGCTCTGCTAACGGTGGCGAATGAATTGGTGATTCGATGGCATCCCAAATTGCGCCTTCTGGATTCTCGATCGGGGCGGATTTCTGGATGGTCAGCACATCCGCCAAATTTGGGTCCGGAATTTCAATATCCAGCAGACCTTGCCCATATTTCATGCCAACTTGCATTCGTATTCACCTCAGTGCTCTATAATATCCAGGCCCAGATTCGTTACGATAGAAACATGATACCATTATAATCAAGATTCACATTTTCATGCAAGTCTTTTTTGGAAGAAGGACTTTGCTTAATCGTAACGAAGCGAGTAAAAGGTCGGATTCAAAAAAGCCTGATGACGGGCATCCACTCAACCAGATCCGCCCTTGCTGATTTGGCGAACCTAAGCTGGTAGGAGGTGGCGAATCTTGTGCAGGTTCGATGCTGCGAAAAAAATGCCTTGACAAAATACGACAGCATCAGTGAAAATGCAATATGTCATGAAGTAACATGCCTGGATGGTAAATGGCCGTCTCGTCGAAATCGACACCTCAAACTAAACACTGATTGTAACAAGATTCTGTTACGAGATCTATAAGGCATAGGCCCTATTTTACTATCGGATACGGGCCCTATTTTTCACACGTCAGGGACAGAGATAACATTGAACGGGGCGTTTCTAGGAATAGATATTGCGAAGTAAGTTGGAGGCATAGATGATCCGTCTTGGAATTGTTGATTTTGATACCTCTCATGTGGTTGCATTTACGCAACGGTTGAACCATGTGGATGTGAGTGAAGACCAGTGGGTTGATGGCGCAAAAATTGTCGTTGGTTGTCCGGGGGAATCGCTGTTATCTCCCGAACGAATTCCCGAATTTACAGCGCAGATGCAATCGTACGGCGTACCGTTGGTGGACAAACCGGAGGAGATGATCGGGCAGATCGATGCGGTGCTCATTGAGTCCGTCGATGGCAACGCGCACTATGAGCGCACTGTGCCATTTCTGGAAGCGGGATTGCCTGTATTTGTGGATAAACCCTTTACCTGTTCTTTGAAAGAGGCGGAGGCTTTAGCAGCGCTCGCCCGATCGAAAGGCGTGCCGATTTTCACCTCTTCCTCGCTACGCTATGGGCTGGAAGTCGTCGAACTTCCTCAGAAGAAGAGCGAGGTCGGGGAGATTCTCGGTGTCGAAGTGTGCTCGCCCGCACCAACCGAGCCACGCAATCCGGGGCTGTTTCACTACGGAATTCACGGTGTCGAGACTTTATACACGTTGATGGGCTCGGGCTGTGAAGCGGTTTGGTCCGTCTCGAATGATGACGCGGATGTTGTTACCGGGCTTTGGAAGGATGGACGAATCGGTACATTACGCGGCATTCGCAAAGGGCAACCGGGCTACGGTTACACCGCCTATTGCGAAAACTCGATTGTACGCACATCAATCAACGCGGGCTATATCTATCGTGAACTTCTCAAACGAATCGTCGAGATGTTCAGGACGGGAAAACCACCGATCGACATCACCGAAAGCCTTGAGATTGTTGCTTTCATCGAAGCGGTGATGCGGTCCGCAACGAATGATGGGGCGAAGGCAGCGTTGGCGTATACAGCGTCAGGCGTTTCCAAAATGTAACGCAAGGTGCCATCCTGCGCCACAACAGAGCGTAATCCGAATGAACAGATGAGAGGAAAGGAACACGCGTTAGGAGTTGGTGGAAACTGGGTTTGTGCAACGCTTTCAGCGGAGTCCACGTTTTGCTCGGGATTCCGATTTCCGATTCGGGCATTGGCGCATCCGGAAATACGGATTTACCGTTTGGCGGGTAGTCAGTTGGATTATTCTTCTTCGAAGTCTTCTAATGCCTTCAGGGCTTCGGGAGTGCCTATCCTTCTCAACCCGTTGGCCGCCCATTTTCGAACATCTCGATGCTCATCTTTCAAGGCCTCGGTCAGTGCAGGTACACCGACGGGGTCGCCGATCTTACCCAACGCTTTGGCCGCATTGAGACGGACATCAACGACCGGGTCAACTGCCAATACCTTTATCAATTCGGGTACAGCGTTTTTCACCTGAAGTTCACCCAGCATGATGGCAGCCTGGGTACGAATCTGTGGGTTCCCATCCCTCAAGCCCTTGATCCATTCCGCCACAGCTTCCCGGGGCTCAATCCGACTCAACGCTCTGACAGCCTCGTCCCGAACGGATGCATCATCTAACGCTTGGGTCAATACCGGTATCGCGGCGGGATCACCAATCATACCGAGTCCTCTAATCGCACGGCGCCGTACCTCTTCATGCACATCCGCCATCGCCTGAACCAGAGCAGACATAGCCTCCCTTTTCAATGCCGCGTCCCTCACATCAAAAATCATCCCCAATGCTGTGGCAGCGTGACCGCGAACCCGCCAGTCTTCATGACTGAGGAGGGCCTCGAGCAACGGCGGCACCGCCGGAAATCCAATCAGTCTCAGTTGATTCCAGGCGTGCAAAGCGATCGTGTCATCGACATTACCCAGTTGTGCGATAAGGGTTTGAACGCGGCTTTCCGGGTCTATACACTCGGTTTCGTGGGCATTGGGGCGGGGCAACGCTTCGTCAATCCAACGGGCATAGTTCTCTGGCAGCAACAACCAGCCACCGTGTTGCGGCAGCGGTAAAAATTCTCGTATCAAAGTTTGGCACGGGATATATTGATCCAGCAGCGGCCAGCCAACGCTCAGACCTTGGATAAATTGATACTGAAGCAGCGGGTGGGTGAACGTTTCACACGCCGGAAGCACAACATCCGCTGTCACGCCAAGCTGATTTTTACCGGTGTAAAGCTGCGGACGCATCAGTTGGTAGGCACGCTGTCCGGTTTGCGGGTTATCCCAACACAGAATGAAACTCGGATTCACCTCGCCGCAGCATCTCTCCAACGCGTTGGGAGCCGCCGGATACTGGACCTCCAGCAAGACGTTCTCGAAGAAGATTTCCTGCGGATTCCCAATCTCCTCCGCGGTTTTGGCGACGCGCAGGATGTCCGAAACTGAGACTCTTACTGCATCTCTGTCTGGGTCTGGCTCAAACTGAAATTGAGTGGCATACGCGACCAGTACAACTCCCGTAAATTCAAACCCTTCCAGGGGACCGTCATCGATATCCCGCCCACTATAGTGTTTGGCATGCCGTGGCAACGCTTCTGTCAAGCTGTACCCACATGAAAATTGAACGTGATGAGGAGTGCCTTCAACCTCGCCGAAGCGGAGACACCCGAGATGATAGCCAATGAAACTCGAACCCGGAAGGCTTATCCCCCCATACTCTCCCCACGTCCAATCGGAGATGTCCTCAGCAGGGGAATAAGCTTGAGCATCTTCCGGAGGTTTGAGGTCGTTCGCCTCCTCGGAATCACCGCATGTCAATAGAAGGATGGACCAAAGGCACAGGATACACAGACCGTTGTATCTTCGCACACGCATTCGCATTCCCTCACCCTTTTAAATCCCCCCGTTTATCTCAACCGTATTATGAGGATTCCAGCTTCCCTAGATTTGGACAACTCATTGGATTTCACGCCTCCATGCGGGTCTGTTGGAGATAAGTTCCTTAAACTGGGGCATATCTTTCGCCTGCTCCGCTGCAATCAGTTTGACTTCATCACCTGCAACGGTGAAGAAAAAGAGTTTCTGGTAGATACA
>JAPUIP010000593.1 GCA_027296925.1 Candidatus Poribacteria bacterium
GTTTGTGGATGCAGGGCAGGTTGCTGGAAATATCTTCGAGGACTTGGCGTTAGATCAATTTGAACTCGGCTACGGCGGTGGCTTGCGCCTGTGGAATGCGGAAAAGATCTTCGCAACGCTTGAATTCGCTGCGAGCAAAGAGCGATTTCGTGTCTACCTGTGCTTGAACTAACGGCTCACAACAGCAGGTGAAACAGATGGTAAAATCGACCCGACAAGGACTTATTCTTTTGGTATCCATGCTCATCATTGGTTGTGGCGGCCCCGGGAAATTTATCGCGCCAGCACCTCCGCCCGATGACCGACAGCCTGTGCCCAAACCGGAATATCGATCCATCAACAATCCGGCGGACAGCGTGAACAAATTCGGAACGGAACAGATTAAGCGAATTTTTGATCTCTCGCGCTATTTCCGGATGATCGCCGGTAAGCCGAAGCAAGCGATGAATGTTGACGCCTTCGGTGAGGTGTATGACTCCAGTTGGTTTACCAATCGGAATGTAATCAAGCGGCTTTCATTGGAGGAGATTGCCCGTGGACCCAACACCGGGGGTCAGCCTGATCCAAATGGCGCCTGGACAATCTTCCGCGCAAAAGCGGAAGGAGTAACGCCCGGTTTCTCGATCGAAGACGAACACGGAGAACGCTACCTCATCAAGTTCGACCCGCTGGGCTATCCAGAGTTAGCGACGGGTGCTGAACTGGTCAGCACAAAAATGTTTTATGCGGCAGGATACAATGTCCCGGAAAATTACATTGTCTACTTCCACCCGAAAATCCTTCGGTTGGGGAAGAAGGTAAAGTTCAAAGACAAAACGGGACAGAAACGCTTCATGAATCAAACCGATCTCTCAGCCATCCTCAAATGCCGCCAGAAACCGCCGGACGGTCGAATTCGCGCGGTTGCGAGCAAGTATATCCGCGGAACAATCGGTCCGTTCAAATACCTCGATGTCCGCAAAGACGATGCCAACGATTTTATTCCTCATCAACATCGCCGAGAGTTGCGTGGGTTGCGGGTCATGGCCGCGTGGTTGAACCATTTCGACACCAAAGCGAATAACACGTTCGATTCTTACGTCCCCGAAGGCTACGTCAAGCATTATCTGATTGACTTTGGCTCGACGTTGGGGAGTCAGGGGGATGAACCCATGCCACCGCAGATCGGCCGCGAGCGCATAGCCGACCCCACACAACTGATTAAGACGATCGGGACGCTCGGCGCGTATATCCGCCCGTGGGAGCGCAACCCAAATATCCACTACCCCTCGATCGGCTATTTTGAATCAAAGGACTTCGAGCCGCAGAAGTATAAATATATCTTTCCGAATCCCGCATTTCAGAACGCCACGAATCTCGACGGCTATTGGGGTGCGAAACTGGTGATGTCCTTCACTGATGAGCGGATCAGAGCCGCTGTTGCACAGGGGCAATACTCTGACCCCGAAGCCGCCGAATACCTCATCCGAACGATTATCGAACGACGAGACATCGTCGGACGGTACTGGTTCAGTCGTATGCCGCCGTTGGACAGATTTGAACTCCAGCAGCTCCCGGATGGTAAAAAGGCTTTGTGCTTTGCCGACCTTGCGGTGGAGACCGGGCTTGAGTCGGCTTTTGCCTCCCGCTATCGCTACGAGATACGGCAAGATGAAAAGTTGATTTTGAAAAAAGGGGAGATAGGTGCCCAAAGGTGTATTGACCTCGCTGAGTTCGGGTTAACTGCTGACACACCGAACCTGACACAGTGGGAAATCAAGCTTCAAGTCGAACGCAATCAGAGTGGCAAATGGAGCCGGTGGGTCAAGGTCTATATTGGAATTGATCAGACTTCTGGAAAACGGGTGTTGCTCGGCGTTCAGCGGCAAGGGTAATATGCTTATTCCTGACCTACGGGGAGGTACTTCATTGTTACACAGATTGAAATTGACACGTGGGGGATTATCCCTCCTGTATACGTTCATCGGCTACACCGCCAAACGCTTTGTGGGCAGTTTAGGCGAATCTTTTTTGCTCACAACTTAATTCGATGGAATGTGGAAAATTTTACCTAATCTGTAAGCGAGCAATGATTACGGGGCGTGAAAGGGTACTTGATTTTGGTTGTGGCTTTGGAACACGCCAACTGGAAGGTCTTCGGGCGGGGTGGCGCCGCAGAGTTGCTGGGCGTCAAACCCACCACACTCGTAACTCGTATCAAAAAGATGGGCATCGAAAACGGTCACACTGAATCGAGACGTGAACGTGTTTAATCCGACTCTCTATCCAAGCTGTGCTTGTTCTCGCGCATGGTAGGAACTCCGAACGAGCGGCCCAGATTCCACATGGCGAAATCCCATCTCCATTCCAGATTCCTTGAGCGCTTCAAATTCGTTCGGCGTGTAATACCGCTTGATTGGCAGGTGACGCGATGTCGGCGAAAGATACTGCCCGATTGTAAAAATATCACAATGGGTTTCGCTAATGTCCCCCATTGTGTTGAGCAACTCGCTTTGCGTTTCTCCTAAGCCGACCATCAATCCCGATTTCGTCAGCATGGTCGGGTCTATTTGCTTGGCAAGGCGTAGTAGGTTTAGGGTCTGCTGATAGTCTGCGCGAGGACGTGCGCGACGGTAGAGACGCGGCACGGTCTCGGTATTGTGATTGAGGACATCGGGTTTTGCGTCAACAATCACCTTCAAGGCGTCCCAATTACCCTGAAGATCAGGGATGAGCACTTCAACCGTACAGCCTTCGCTCTGCTGCCGCGATTCGTGGATACATTC
>JAPUIP010000594.1 GCA_027296925.1 Candidatus Poribacteria bacterium
GATCGGGGTTGGATTCGGCGTCAGCAAACATACGGTAGAGAAAGACAGCATCGGCTTCGTCACGCCAATGTTGCCGCCATATTGCAAGTCGCTTGCGGCTCGGAACTGATGTTGAAGTCCTCATGCTTTGTCCTTTCTGTTATTGTATAGCACGCGCGAAAAGTCGCGCAGCGCTGCAAGGCGATCCTGTATCCACTGATTGACTCGTTGGCGTCGGGTGAGTTGGAGCGGTGGGGGCGGGATGATTGTGCCTTGATCACGCTGAGTCCAGCCCTTGATTGAGCCTTCAATGCGGACGCGCACCCAATCCCCTTCTGCATGCAAGACCTCCAGCTTTGTTCCCCGCTTTGAATAGGCGATTGGCGCAGACTCTAGCGAAGGACGCTTACGTAACGCAGCTCTGCCATGAAATTGCAGCTTCGCTGGAACTTGAGGAGAGGGTGGCGGTGCAGTCATCACATAGAGGCCAGTTGCTAGAGTCACGCTCAAGAACAGCGCACTATTCACCGCAAGTGTTTTTAGGAGGCGCCTGTTTCGTGGGAAAGTCGCCCGTTGGGATTGGGCAAACCGTTTCTGTTCCAAATCCGGTAAGCCTCCTATGGTGAGAAGCGTTATGCCACAAAGCCCCTCGACGGATTCTTATGGTTTCAATCGCATCAGCGGCTCGCCCACTTCTGATCCATGGAATAAACGAAAGCGAGAATTTCGGCGACAATTTGATAAAACTCCGGAGGGATTTCAGTGCCGACTTCCAATCTGGCAAGGGCTTCAACAACGGCAGGTTCTTCATAAATCGGAATATCGTGTTGCTTTGCCAGCTCCAGAATACGCTTCGCAATTTCGCCGTATCCACTGGCGACCACTCGTGGCGCCGTATCTTCTGGAGGGCGATACCGTAGCGCGACAGCCGTTTGAGGTGGGTTATCTTTATGCGGTGGCATCGATTTGGGCGAGCTCCCCTTCCAAAACAGGGGACAGGGAAATTGGCTCAAGGCGGAGGTCATCGGGGGCTGCAACTCTCAGCCCGAGGTCTTTGATATCGTAGTTGAGTGCTCTCATTCTTGAAAGCAGATCGCCTTTATACATCTGAATAAAATCGCAGTATTGGGAATTTTCGGTCAAGATTGTAGCATTCATCTGGCGCTGGAGCGTGTGAAGATGAATTTTCACCGTGCCGAGATGCACGGTTTCGATCCGCAACTCTAACTGCATACTTTCAGGATCTAGGCGGCGATTCGGCCCCGAACCGGAGCTTTTGGCAAGGATTTCAGCGGTGCCCGGCTGATTGCCCAGCCAGTATGGAATCTGCAGATAGAACTGATTTCCATTCGCTAATTTGTGGTTGACAGCAATTTCATGGGCATCAATGGTCGTCAGAATACCATCTAGCGCTTCCATCACTGGGGCCAGCCGCTGCTGAAGGGGTTCGGGAAGATTGCTTTCCCTTTGGCGCATAAGGATCTGTGAGCGCAGCCGTAAAAGTGCCCCTTTCAAATTGCCATGAGAACGCTGCAGAAATTCTCGAAGTAGCGTCGCATCCCCGACAGCCGCAAAAAGCTGTGCTTCGTACCCCAATCCCAATTGCGCCATAAACCGCTGGATTTGCGATGAGAAATCTTCTTGCGTCGTGTGTTCGATGAGTTGCAGTAGATTTTGCACGAGCGTCGCATCCATGCCATCGGGCATATCGGTGAGCAGACCAACCAACAGGGTTCGTACCTTTTGCAACTGCGTTCCGAGGCGCTCCCGGTCACCGAATAGCAGGCGGAGCGCATCGAACAGATGGGAATTGGGCGGCAAATCCAACAACCATGATAGGGCAACGAGATCCATGGGCACGTTCGCGTCCCCATCGAACAGCGCTGCATATTGGATCAAACTTTCTACGTTTTCCCGAGTGAGAGGAAGGTTGTGGTGAATCAACGCTTTGACCATTGCTTGCGTTTGGCCGGTGATGGGCAAATCAAGGGTACTCAGCAGATCGGCGATAGTCGTGGATGAATTCACACCCGTCGGGGTTGTTGGTATCACACGCATCGCGATCTGGTCGCCAACTGAAATAATCCTAGCCTCGATAACCTCTCCCCGGTTGGGTACGGTCACCATTTCGGTGATGATATTGAAGCCCCTGAAATTGACCAAGGCTTTATTGTTATCAAAACGCCCGACAACGCGACCACGGATGAGATCGCCAACTTTCAAGTTTGCCCGAAACTGATCCAATGTGCGTCCAGAAACTCGTATATCTGAAGGACGTATCACGCCGTTTTCGGGCACCGTGGTTGCTTTCATGGCTTTTGCCTTTGAATCAGAAAATTGGATTATTCGTGTTGAAGATAGACAAGCTTCATCTTTAGTGTATTTGGTCAACATGATAGTTGACACCACCGCAACATATGATGTTTCGCCAACCCCCTCTCACCTCGAAGCTCGGTACAGGCAGCCGAGGGTTGGCAAAGCATGGCGGCGGCCTGTGTCAACCATCTTTCTGACTATATATAGCTATACGAAAAAAGCCTTGCGTCCTTCACAAGGCTTTCTGATTTTTCGGTTCGTGGTTCATGCCGGACAGGGTTTGTCAATGAACCCTTGTTTTAGCTGAATCCGCTTGGAAATCCAATCTCTCGTGGCACTTAAAAAATGAACTCTCAGGACTATTATGGTGTTAATCAGACGGTATCAGGTGTTAATCTACAACCCTTCTTCCCTTTCATCGGGTTCTGTAGGGCCATCCTTATTGTCTACACGTTCGCCAGGGGGCTGAAGTGCTTCTGGGGGCTCCACGGGATCTTTCTCATCGTCAATGGCACTGAATGGAAAATCGTCTTGGGGCTCTGTCGATTCATCCAATTCCTTGTACCCGATCTTATCTTCGACGAGCTCGTCGAGTGCAATCGATACCGGCTTTCGAGCACTATCCATTAGCATTGGGAGCCCTTGTTCATTAATCTGGCATGCTCGTTCCGCCGCGATATTCACCGCCAAATACTTGTTACCACATTGATCTAGAACGTCTTCGAGATAGATTGGCATTCTCAGTAACCTCGCAATTTACGGTTAATTCTTGCTTGACTTTGTCACATCAGAAATCCGATCCCGCTGTCGGGCATGGCGAGCAACTCCCTACGAGAATTTTGAGATGTAGGTAGAATGGGGCTCGATCAGGAAATGTGACATGGTCGTTACTAGAATGTTATCAGTAACGGCGTGGCATTGTCAAGGAAATTTCCGCCGCCACATTTTACCAACGAATAAACCAAATCCACAGCGCTTCGTCCTAACACTGCGGTATAAAGTTCAGACAATTAACTCTGGTGCGAGGAGGGGTAAAATTGAAAATCAGCGAAGGATTTTCCGTTGGATTTATAGCGATTCGCGTGAATAAGATGCGTTCCCTTTTAACGATGCTGGGGATTGTCATCGGTGTCGCTTCTGTCCTTGCAATGATTGCTATCGGAGATGGCGCGAAGCAAGTGGTGCTTGAGGACGCCCAAAAGGTTGGGGGCGCAAATCAAATCAGCCTGTACCGTAGTTCCCACATCCGGAAGGGTAACCGCTGGGTGCGGAACCGAAGCAATGAATATTTTGATTATGGTGACGTGTTAGCGATTGAAGCCGAATGTCCATCCGTCGAGGGCGTTATACCACGCATCCCTCAGTGGCGCGGCGTGCTCGTGCAGACCGAAGGCGGCGCAGAAACACGAACGGGGTATGAAGGCATCACGCCATTCTATCAAATTGGGATGAAGTGGGATGTTCAAAGTGGACGTTTTATCTCCGAGGAAGATATCGCCAATCGGCAGAAAGTCTGTGTCCTCGGATCCGATGTGGCAACCCAACTGTTTGGCAACCAAGATCCAGTGGGGAAAACGGTCAAGATCGCCCGCGGAGCTGGCGGTCACAGAGGTCGTTGGGGGAGACGGGCACAGGATAGAAGTATGGAGCGATTCTCCATTGTCGGTGTGATGGAACCACGCGGGAGAAGCCTGCGTTTCGGCTGGAATCTGGACGATCGCGTCTTCCTGCCGTTGACAACCGTGCAGGAGCGGTTTACGGGAAACGACCGGGTGAGGATGATTTCCGTCCAGGCCAAAAACGTGGATTTGATCGAAAAGGCCACAGAAGAGGTCAAAGCTGTCCTGAGAAAGCGACACCGGAATCAGGACGATTTCTTTAGAATTTGGGAGATGAAAAAAGGTATGGAGCAACTGTTTAAGATTAGCAAAATTATCAAAATCATGCTCGGCGGTATCGCCGGATTTTCACTGCTGGTTGGGGGTATCGGCATCATGAACATGATGCTGGTCTCCGTGACTGAACGCACGCGAGAAATCGGGCTGCGAAAAGCAATCGGCGCCAAGCGCAGAGACATCCTGCTCCAGTTCCTGGTTGAAGCAATTGTGATGTGTAGTGTCGGTGGTTTGATTGGCGTTGGGTTGGGCGTCGGCGCCGGGTACGGCCTGGCACATATTGCGGTAAAGATTGTGAAGGTCATCCCGGAGTGGCCGGCAGTGATTTCCACGGAATGGATGGTGATCTCCGTTGTCTTTTCTGCCGTCATTGGCATTTCCTTCGGACTTTATCCCGCGATTAAAGCCGCACGGCTTTCCCCCATCGAAGCATTAAGAACCGAATAGACGTAACAGAGGAAAAACTTGAGGCTGAGTGAAGGGCTTTCGGTTGGCTTTACGGCCATCTATGTGAATAAGATGCGCTCGCTGTTGACAATGTTGGGGATTGTCGTTGGTGTGGCCTCCGTCCTTGCGATGATCGCTGTGGGCGACGGCGCGA
>JAPUIP010000595.1 GCA_027296925.1 Candidatus Poribacteria bacterium
CGCCCCAGGTCTTTCGCGCGGGAGACCCCGTCAATCGAGAAAGCGAGGCGTTCGTCCCACGGGATAGCGTGGTCGGTGAACTGGAAAGTCAGATCATGCTGAGCACCGGTTGCCCCGGCCTCGTCCTCTACGGCCGTCGCCGAATGGGCAAGTCCACAATCCTGCGCAACTTAACCGGATTTCTGCCGACCACCGTTGTCCCTGTTGGGGTATCGATGCAAGCACCGCAGGCGTTCGCCTCTCTCCAATCCTTCGTGCGTCACCTCGCCCAAAAGGTGCAGGGCGAATTCCCCAACGAAAATCAACCCAGCGATGAGCCGACAGACTTGTCTGGCTTTTTCGATTTCCTGTCATCGTGTAATGGGCGGCTTGAGGAGGAAGGCAAGCGTCTGCTGCTGGCATTGGATGAGTACGAGATGATCGACACCAAGATCGGCGAGGGGGTTTTCCCCGAAGACCTGCTAGCGACCATCCGCGAATCCATCCAGACGCACCGCCGCATCACATGGATCTTCGCCGGGAGTCACGAGATTACCGCGCTCACTCACGCCCCGTGGACGTCCTATCTGGTCAGCGCCCGGACAATCGAGGTGCCAGCCTTTACATTCGCAGAAACCCGTCTGCTGCTGACCGAGCCGCTAAGACATTCGTCCCTCTGGCGAGAAGACGATCCAAGGCGTCCTCGCTTTCCACCGGAATTCTGGGGGGATGGCGGCATCGAGCGCATCCACGAGGAAACGAGCGGTTGGCCCCACCTCGTGCAGCTTATCGCCGAGACGGTGGTAGACCTGCTGAACGATGAGGATGTACGCCAGGTCAATGCAGAACTATTGGAGCACGCTTTGGAACGCTCCATTGTGCGGGGACACAATGTTTTCTACGAACTGACGCACCGCGAATCGACGCTGCCCGGCGAGTGGGAGTATCTCTCCGCTTTCCGCCGCCACGCCACACAGCCGCCGCCTGAAGACGAGGCGATGTATACCTCGCTGCGCCGACGGCTGTTGGTCGAAGAAGAAAATGGTGAGTGGCGTCTGCGCGTGCCACTGATGGCGCGGTGGCTCCGTGAGCGGGGTTGACACAGGAACACCGGTCTTCGTGGTTCGTGCAATACGCCATGTTGTTTGCTTCGGGTCATTAACGGATTTCGCCATCGACCCGTTTATTGCCAGTTAGAAAAATTGAGGTTATACCAATGTGCATTTTAGGAAGTAACTTTCGCTTGTCATCACTTCGGCAAGCTCCCCTCGAAGCTCCCCTCAAAGTTCGGGACAGGCGCGACAGGCAGTGCAGGCTCTGAGCGAAGCGAAGGATCTGCGAGTGAGATTCTTCGCGAAGCCTCAGAATGACAGAAATTACCCTCTTTAGTGCAAATTGGTATTAGGAGAACACGATGAGTGACTACGACGACGTACGCGATCGGATTCGCCGTCAGATGGTGCCCTTGCCCATTCTGTATCGAGAGGATTATTCGATCGATCACGCCGGGCTGGCCAAATATGTCGCCTGGCACCTGGAAAACGACACCAAGAATTTCTGTCTGACCTTCACCTACAGCCAGCTCGATTTCGTCACGCCTCAGGAGATTGTGGACGTAACGCGCACGGTCATGGAGGTCGTGCGCGATGACGCCGTGTTTATCTCCTGCACAGGCGGCGGGCCACTGCATGTGGCCATCGAGACGGTGCAGGCGGTCGAAAAGGTCGGAGCACAGGCGGCGTTCGTGCATCTGCCAGAACACTGCCTGCAGAATGCCTCCCATTGTGGGCAACTCTATGTGGAATATATTCGTGCCGTGGCCAAAGAAACTGAAATCCCCCTCCTGGCGGTGGCCCTGCCGATACCCTGGAGTGCGCCTCCACAAACGATGCTGACCGCGCAACTGCTAGAGGCGCTTTGCGAAGAGGAACAGTTCATCGGCATCAAGGATGACATCTACATACTGGCTAATCGCATGGAGCTGGTTCGTAAGTTGTCCGGACGTATGGGCATCACCGGCGGCGGCATGTTCAGCCACTACATCTTCTTCCACCACTGGCCCAACCAGGGCGAATTCGCGGGGATTTTCAACCCCAAACGCGGCCAGCGCATGTTCGAATTGCTCGATGAGAACAACTACCTGGAGGTGCTCAAAATGCTGGAGGAGGACTCACAAAATGGCTTCTCCCTTCCGGACCTCCATTGGATGGCACGCAATCAGGTTGTGGTTTACGGGATGGGCTTTGCCGAGACGTACCTGATGCGGCCCCCGATTGCTTCGGCCACCGAAGCACAGTCCAACGCCATCATTGAAAACATGCGCCAGACACCGACACTTTTTGAGCGTGTTGCCCAATGAAAGGGAGCGCGCAAAATCTATGACGGTCAATGTTTTAGTTCAAAGTCGTGCGCCCCAGAGCTGTATCAGGTTCGCTTTATTATGCTTGAATTTAGCACAGACTTTAGATATAATTAGGGACATCAAATCTGAATATCCCCTTGAAACACTGCCGTAGCGCGAATTCTTCACGTAGGATTTGTCCAAAGCGCGAGCAAGTACAGATCTCGGTGAGGCTTTGATGAAAACGTTGTAACTCTTAGAGACTATTGGAGGGAAATTGTTGTGGCACAAGAATCGATGACCACGCGTGAAAGCGCCGATGTAAAAATTGTCGATGTCAATGAGGATCTCGGGAGCTATGTGGCGGCCGATTTGCGCAAAACACTTGATGATCTGGCAAGCCAAAAAACGCAGAAGATCGTTGTGAATTTAAGTCAGATTCAACATATTAATAGTACAGCCATTGGCGCCCTTGTTGGTACAGCAAAAAAGCTGCGCCAGAAAGATGGCGATCTCAAGGTTTACGGTCTCGCTGATAATATCAGACGGACTTTCGATCTGGTCGGCGCTTCTAGCGTTATTGAAAGTTATAATTCCGAAAGTAGTGCGCTCGCTGCGTTCTAGGGCGCTATCGATAGGACACGCTGAAGCACGCAGACTTTATTATCGTCCAAACACCTGAGGACATTCTGTCCAGGGCTTGGCATACATAATAGAGATATAATCGTCTTCCAAGCCCTTACCCTTCCGGTTGGTGTGTTGAAATGGCTCCAGAACAAAAGAGGTGGCAAGAGTGTATTGAGCTCAAAGTGCCTAGCCGGTTCTCGTATATTCCTTCCATTCAGGCATTTATCGAGCAACTGGTTCAACAGATTGGGTTTTGCCAGACACGCCTTCAGGACATCAAGCTCATTACGGATGAGATTTGTAGTAATGCGATCGAACACGGTTCAGAAACCGCTGCCTCTGGCATTGAGTTGATCTGCACGTTGGATACAAGCCGGCTGGAAATCCTCGTCCGAGACAAAGGGAAAAGGGGGCAAGGCGATTGGCTAACGGGAGGACGGCTGGATGAGGTCACGCGAGATAGAGCTCCCCACCATGAACGCGGACATGGCATCTATATCGTGCGAAGACTCTCAGATTACCTGGAAATACACCCGAATTCACAGGGAGGCACTGATGTTCGGGTTGTCTTTCATCGCTCTCCTTCTACTCCCTCTTGACGTCATCAAGCCCCGCTCTCCTGCTTTACGCATTAACCCTTCTCCTTCACATCAATCGCAACAATCGTAATATCGTCGTCCTTGGGGTGTCCATTACTGAATTGATTGATGGCTTCAACGACACGCTCGACAAGGACAGGCGCGGGTTGAGAAACCTGTTGCGTGATGACGTTCTGCAGACGCTCCGGGTTAAACGCTTCTCCCTGCGAATTTTGGAATTCATAAGCCCCATCGGTATAAAGAAATAGCCCACCCAAAGGGTCAAAGGGGTAATCGACGGTTTCATACGTCGGGTCCGAAAGAAGTCCCAATCCCGTTCCGATGCACTGGTTTGCGATCGGTTCACAGACATTCCGGCGACGCCACATTAAAAAGGGAAAGGGATGTCCCGCGTTTGCACAACGGATTTTTTCGTTGGGCAAATCTAGCACCGCGCATAACGCCGTAGCAAACATGAATTGTGAGCCGATCAGGTTGCTGAAACGGGCATTTAGCGTCTCAAGTAAGTGTGCGGGGTCGTCAGTTTGCGTCTTCATCTCCTCAACAAGCGTCTTAATCAACACGGTCCCGAAGGCAGCGGAAACCCCATGTCCCATCACATCAGAGATGAATACGCCGAGCCGTCCGGGTTCAATCTCCCACAAATCGAAAAAATCCCCGCCCACAGCCATCTCTGGCGTGTAGTGTGAAACAATCCGAAACCCCGACAGATCGGTGATTCCTTGCGGCATCAGACTCTCCTGTACCTCCCGCGCCATCTCTAACTCTTCGTCCAAACGCTCGTTATGTTGCCGAAGGGCATCCTGGTACTGTTTGATACGCACCAATGAACGCACCCGGGCAAGAATTTCAAGGCTGTCAAATGGCTTTGAAATAAAATCGTCCGCTCCTAACTCAATTGCTCTGATGCGGTCTTGCGTGTCCGACAGTGCGGTTACCATCACAACCGGGAGGAATTGCGTAGACTCATCCGCGCGAATCTGCTCACAGACTTCAAATCCATTCATCTTCGGCATCATAATGTCGAGGAGAATAAGATCCGGTGAGGCGGTCTTCACCATTTCAAGTGCTTCTTGACCATTGGTCGCCGTGAGCACGGTATATCCCTTTGCCGTGAGCTGGATTTGGAGAATGCGGATGTTTCTCGGCTCGTCATCGACCACGAGAATTTTGGGGCTGGATGGCTCACTCATTATCCGTTTTCTCCTTTGAAATGTAAGTGTCCACTAGCTCAGCAAGTTCGCGTGTGTTTACTGGCTTGCTGATGTAATCATCACAGCCGGCATCGAGAAACTGCTCCCGATCACCTTTCATTGCCGAAGCGGTTAAAGCAATAATTGGCAGATGATTCCACTTGGGGTTGGCTTTAATCTGCCGGGTCAAGTCTTTGCCACTCATTCCGGGCAGGTAAATATCCATTAGAATCAGATCGGGTATCTGGCTGCGCAGTATCTCCAGTGCCTCTTCCGCATTCGCCGCCTCAAGCACTTCATATCCCCGTGCCGCTAATATAATTCGCGCAACCTTTCGGTTCATCTCAATATCCTCTACCACCAAAATGCGTTTGGCACTCATGAGTTGGCCCCCTCTTTCTGGACTGGCATCCGAAAACGCTCAATCCTTTTAATCGCCTCTAATAATTCCTCTTTGACATGACCGGTTTTTTGGATAACGGACTGAATTTGCCCATTGAGTCGCTCTGTCTCTTCATCACTGAGGTCCATTGCCGTGCAGATAATAACCGGAATGTCACACGCTTGTGAATCGCCGGCTAACCTTCTAATGACCTGGAACCCATCCACCTGCGGCATCATCATATCAAGAATGATCAGATCCGGTGCCTGAGAAAGCGCAAGATCAATCGCCTTTTGTCCGCCGTATGCCTTCATCGCCGCACATTTGCCGACAGCTTTTCCAAATAATCTTACCACTGGGTTTCAAAACAACGACGCCTTCTCTGTGATGAATATTGACTGCCATTGGTTTTCCTCCTCTTTGTTTCTCGAATCATACCGATTGTGTGAATCGAGGCTTCAACCACATCAGGGCCATGATTCTCAGGAAATCTCGTTCCTGCTTCGAGGTGTTAACTTGAGCTTTCTGCCGAAACGGATTCGCCGGTCGGTCGAAAGCCTTCCATTCACCAATGTTACGCTGACATTTACCGATCTGCTGTTCTCTCTTCGGTCTATTCTAAAGAACGTGCAGCTTTTTGTCAAGTCCATTCTGTCTTATGCGGCGAATATAGCCTTGACAACATTCTTCGCCACTTGGTATAATTACGCTCGCTCTCGTAAGTAAAGTGCCCCTGTGGTGGAATTGGTATACACGGCAGGTTGAGGGCCTGTGCCTTAACGGGCATGCTGGTTCGAGTCCAGTCGGGGGCATATCTCCTTTTCGGGTGCTGCGTTTGTCCCAAATATACCAGGCGATAGAATGTCACAAGAGGTAGAGACGATTCGTAATTGTTTCTACCTCTTTTTTCTTTTCCTCCAGGTACCTTCGCCCTACCCAAAATAGATCTTCATCCCCCGTCTGACGTTGCCCGCAGATCTTCCACCGTCTTCTTCAGTTGGTCGGCAAGTTCTTTCTTAAGAAGAAAAATCGTATCCGGCGCCCGGCGCAAGCGCCCATAACGGTGTTGATCGCCGGTGGAGTTGCCGATTTCCAACGTGTGCTCCGTCCGATCCTTGAGTGTAACGGTGAGTTGAACGACCGGTGCATCAAGCCCGGTCACTGCCGCGGTGGGGGCTGGCGCTAAAAACTTCTCGACCGTCAGTTCGTTAACCTGGTAGACAATGCTGTTGACCGCTCCGGTTTTCGCGTCCTCTTGCACCGGATGGACGAGTCGCCAATTCGTTCCCTGTTTGTGGCAAGTCAGGGTGACCGCTCCATGCTTTAAGACAAGCTTGGCTGCGTCGTCGCTGTTAAAATTAAGGATCTGCTTGTCCCGTAGCCCTGCAACTCCCATCCCGACGAGCGCAAGGAGCTCTTTCTTAACGAGAAAAACGGGGTCGGCATTTTGGGCCTTCACATAAACGTGATCATCTTTCGTTTTCCCCACAAGCAGCACGGCCGGCTCAGCATCGGGGACCATGAACGACACTTGGATTGACGGCGAATCGAGGCCGTAAGGCTGAAGACTCTGAGGCACATCCGCCACGAACTCCACCGCCTTCAACGCATCCACACCAAACAGAAGGTCATCAACAGCGCCGGCATCCGCTTTTAGGGCGACCGGCTCCGTAATCTTCCATTCGCCCTCCACGTTTTTCTCACACACGATGTTGCTCTCCCCTTGATGAATTTCGAACCGATTGGTCGCCGTTCGCTGGAAATCCATCACACGCTTGTCACGGAGATCGAAGACGGTTTTATTGAGTTGCGCGTAAATCTCTGCATTGACCGCGTAGACGGACGGAACCTCTGAACGCTTGGCATAAATTCGTCCGGTTGTGGCTGCCTCGCCGCCTATCTGCAATTCCTGTGTCCGCTCATCTGCCAGTTGAATAGCGACGGTGATCCGTGGTGAATCGAGTCCATACCTGGCGGGCTCGATCTGTCCATCGGCTTCGAAGACAGCGACCTTCAGCGTATCAAGCACAGCCAAGGCCGCTTCCATCTCCCCAAGATCGGCCTTTGCAGCCACAGGTTGCACCATCTCCCAGTGCCCCGCCTCCATCCTCTGACAGCGTATCTCCGGCTGACCGGCAACCTGGAGCGAGAATTTCGCAACCTCATCGGGCGAAAACTTGAAGACGTTCCGGTCGCGCAGATCTGAAGGTGATTTTGTGAAATCGTCGAGCGCACTCGATTCGATTAGAAAAATATGCGCCTCCGATTTTTCCTGTGTGTATACGGAATAGTTGATGGTTTTATTGCCGATGAAGAAGGTCTTGGCAGGGCTCTCTGCTTCTGTCCACAACTTCATCTGGATATTCGGCGGCCGGAGTCCATACTGTGCCAGATCTGTTGCTTCAAGTGTGCGTTTGACTCGCTTTTCCAGCAGATTCTGCAGCATCTCGTCAATCTTGGCAGGATCGGCATCCGCGGCAAAGGGCGCAGTCAACTGCCATTGCCCGTCTGCGTCTTTCGCCAACGTCATCGGTTGATAGGATTCATCCTTAAATGACAGTCCGATCCGCCGGATTTTGTCTTTATCCAGTCCGTAGACTTCACGAATCTTCTGCTGACCTTCCACCGGCTTTTCTGAATCAGTGCTTGGCTGTAAGAAAAGGAGATATGCGCCCGCAAGTACGACGAACACAGCCAAAATGATAAGTGTTGTTTTGAAGTTCATTCATTCACCTCTTTCAAACCCAAAGACGAAAATATTACTTGGCAACGATGACCGTGCCTGTTTTGAAACTTTCACCCAATTGAAGCTGATACACGTAAACTCCACTTTCGACCAAATCGCCACTTTCATCTGTACCGTCCCATTCAAGCTCGGATTTGTCCAGATCCGGGCCGAGCGCTTTGACAAGCACGCCGTTCATGTCGAAAATCAGCACAATGAACTCGCCTTCAGCTCCTTGAATTGCACGGGCAGGAAACACAATCCGGTTGAAGTTGGGGTTATCCGAAAGTGGCGTGAACGGATTGGGAAACGGCTCATCGAGGATTCGCAAAATGTCGGAGATCTTTTCGGATCGATTGCCGGCTTCATCAACGGCTTCGATGGCATAAGTAAAAACGCCAAGGCGAAGTGGGCGTCGGTCGATAAATTCATTGGGCGCTTCAGCAGCAATCTCCACCGCACTTCCATCGATGTCTATTAAGGGGGTCAACGATTCGCCCAAGGTACCGAAGAAGAGTTTGTACGTTTCGACATCACGGGTGGGGCTGCTATCCCACATCAGCCTCACTCCATCTCCCGATCCAATCACAGTGAACCTTTCTGGAGGCGCCGGCGGTGTCGTGTCCTGGGAAACAGTAACGGTGATGGCTTCGGAACGGTCGGATCGCAGCAGCGGCGTTTTATAAGCTTCAATCGCGTAGCTGTGATTTCCGGGAGTGACATCCACATCGCGAAAAACCGTTTCGGTTGGGTCATTGATGTCGATCGGTGGGTCCGCGTCACGATAGATGAAATAGCCATTCACATCCAGGTCCTCCGATTGTTGCCACCGAATCGTCACATCGTTCTCTCCCGTCAGATCCGTTTCAACCGTGAACTCACGCACGGCTTCCGGCGGGACGTTCGGGATGACTTGAAGCGTGAAATCGTTATTGTTTGGCAGTGCGTCCACATTGCCCGGTCTGATAAAATCGCCAATCGGCAGGTCGTCGCGGTTTCTAAGGCGGACCCTAAAAGTAGCCTCTTTCGTGACATTAGGCGTCCGGCTATTGAAGATAATTTCATAGATGGAGTTACTCAGGTCATCGATTGCCCGGTCCAGAACAATCCGCAAAGAATTCGTCGTGGTCTCTGCGGTTGCATCAATCCGCTGACCATCACGAGACACGGACTGGAGATCTAAAGGTTCAACAATAAATCCGCTTGGCAATCTGATTTCGATTGTCTTGATCTCCTCATTCGGTTCAGCGAGCGAGCGATCAATGGTGAGGGTTGTGATTAATGTGACAACCGAACTGGCGGGGACAAGCCCCTGATCGCTGCCTTTGACGTTAATCTCGCCTCTGGAGTCAACGGCAGCCTGACCATCAATTAGAGCAATCAAGGCAAAAAACGCAATCAGTGCAATCATAAAATGGTTCTGTTTCATTCAAGGCTCCCTTGCTAAGAAGGCCCTCGTTAAAATATCAGGTTCAACGAAAAACGCTGAGTGGTGTTGTCCTCGAGATCGCCCGTGAGGACCTGAAAAGCGTAGTCGAGTTGGATGTTGAGCGAGGAGATTGGAATCCTGGCGCTGCCACCGAGAGCGATACCGGTGGCGCTATTTACGCCACTTTTCATTGCATAGCCGGCACGTACACCAATTGACCTGCTGACCCAAACTTCAGCGCCGGCGTGGATGTGTCGGTCGCCGTCTCGGATAGCGATTTCGATCAGGCCTAGCCCGGATTTGAGCACCTCGCGCAAGGATTCCTGCTGAGTGCTTTCTGCAATTGCAGCGAGGCTGTATGCCAAACCAACACGGACATTTGTCGGTACATCATCCTCCGCTGACGCAGATATACTGACATCGGCAGGGAGGAGATTTTCGACCGAAAACCCGAGCGTTAGCCCTGTCACCGGCTTCACCATGCCCCCGAGGTCAAACGAAATCGCAGCGGCGGAGGTATCAGCGAAATAAGGGTTGCTCCGAACGGCGCCATTGTCTTCATCGAAGCTTGTGCCGAGCGATTTGAAATTGACGCCAAGCGCAAATTTCTGTGAGAACGCCTTCCCGTAAGATACGGTAATTGTCCGTTCCTGATAGATATCTGAATCTTCACTGAGAATTCCGATGCTCGCGCCGAATGTCCCCCCAGCGCCCAGTGGTACGACGCCCCCGATGTAATTATAACGAATGAGTCCTTTGAACCGTTGAGCGTTGGTCAGATTCAACTGAGCCGTGTCAATATAGCCGAGTCCGGCGGCGTTGTAACTCGCCGCGCTGCCATCGTCAGCCAGCGCAACGAATGCCCCGCCCATTCCGAGCGGTCGAGCGCCCACACCAATGTCATTAAAAGCAGCAAAAGTGATTCTGCTGTGTAGCATCAGTAACCCAATCGCGCAGATGGCGATCTTCGATTTCGTCATATATCCTCCTTGACCTCATCCAGAAGTGAAAAAAAGATTGACATCAACTGCACGGGGTATATAAAATAGGATTGTAATCCGCTCACGACCGCATTTTACCCTATCTTTCACTTCAATTTCAAGTCCGTATTTCCACGCGGCGTGGGGGGACATGGCATCTCAAAATCCTTGAGAAGTCGGCGTTGTATCGCTACAAAAGGGAGACGATACCATGATTTTAATGAGCACAAAGAATGGAATCTATAATTGGAATGAGTCGAGTCAGGCCCTGAAGCTCTGGGCGCTGAAAGGTAAAGATGTTCGCCAGATCGCCGCGAGCAACGACGGAACACTTGTCGCTTATGACGATGCGGATTCGGTCTGGCGTAGCAGTGACCGGGGGAAGTCTTGGACTCAGATTGGGGCATCTTCAATTGACGAGGAGATTACGGTGCTCTTCGTTCACCCAACCCGCGGCGATATCTATCTCGGCACCGAACCGACCAAGCTCTATCGCTACAGCGGTGTCGATGAAGACTGGGAATTGGTGTCAGACTTGAGCGCACTTGATGTTGCGAAGGAGTGGTACACCCCCTGGGGAGGGCCGCCGGCCGTGCGAAGCATCGCTCCCGCAAACGGAGATGGGCTCTATCTCGATATTCACGTCGGCGGAATTCTGCGAACACTCGATCGCGGGAAAACATGGCAGCCAACAAACCGAGGGCTACATCTGGATGTTCACGAAGTTGCCACGTGCCCCAAACGTGAAAACGCTGTTTACGCGGCAACCGCAGGCGGTTTTTATCTGAGCGAAGATCGAGGAGAATCGTGGAAAATTCGCAATGAAGGATTGCCCAATCACTATACACGGGGCATCGCCATCCACGCCGATCAGCCGCAGACCATTCTGATCAGCGGTTCACCGACATCGCCTGGGGGGTGGCGGACGCACGGAAAACGGTTCTCGCTGTTCCGCACAACTGACGATGGCGCCCATTGGGAGAAAGTGACCAATGGATTCCCGGAGTCCAGCGATTCGGAAATCGACACACACGGCATCGCATTTTCACGCGAAGCGACCGATCAGGTTTTGTGCGGTTTGGGCTCTGGCGAACTCTATGCCAGCGATGATGCAGGGGCATCCTGGTCAACGGTGGCTGGCGATCTACCGCCAATTCGCGGATTATGTGCGGTTTAGATGTCTTACCGCAGGCTTATCCCGACCGCAACCAGGCGCGCGGCCCGTTCTGCGGCAGAGGCCACTAGCGCCGATGCGTTCTCGACTGCGGCTTCCAAAGCCATCGGTTCAGGCACAATATCGAGCATCGCATCAATGCCCGCATCGTAAACTTCATCGCAATCATCAGCGATGCTGCCAGCAATTGCGATTACAGGGATGTCGAGCGCCTTTGCCACCTTCGCCACGCCAATGGGAGCTTTACCGAAAACCGTTTGAAAGTTGATTTCCCCTTCACCGGTGAGGACGAGATCTGCGCCCTTGATCTGACGTTCAAGCTGCGTCGCTTCGATAACGATTCCAACACCCGGTCGAAGTTCCGCATTCAAGAAAGCGATGAACCCCGCACCCAATCCCCCGGCGGCGCCGGCACCGGGGATGTTCCCGACGGTTTTACCGAGAGTCCGTCGTAAGATTTCATCATAATGCGCCAGGTTTTCATCGAGCACCTCAACCATTTCAGGGGTCGCCCCCTTCTGAGGGCCATACACCTGAGCCGCGCCGTGTTCCCCCGTCAATGGGTTGTTGACATCACAAGCGACGACCGTCTCCGTTTCGGCAATGCGGGAATCGAACTCGGACAGATCAATCGAATGGAGTTTATCTAAACTGCCGCCACCCCATTCGATCTGCACTCGAGCCGCAGTCAGCAGCTTTGCACCAAGCGCCTGTGCCATTCCGGCGCCGCCATCGCTTGTCGCGCTGCCGCCGATACCGATGATCAGTTTTCGACAGCCGCGATCCAAGGCTGCTTGGACAAGCTGGCCCGTGCCGTAAGTTGTTGTGAGGAGCGGATTGCGCTTGTTGAGCGGGACAAGCGGTAAGCCGGAGGCCGCCGCCATTTCAATCACTGCGGTAACGCCATCGCCAAGTACACCGTACTGCGCGTTAATTGTGTTGCCGAGGGGATCAAGCACCTGTGCGGTCAAGATTTCTCCGCCGGTTGCGTCTACGAGGGATTGCACCGTGCCTTCCCCTCCATCTGCCATTGGCACCTTTTTGAGGCTGGCATCCGGAAACACACGACGCCATCCAATCTCCATTGCTTCTGCCGCCTGCAACGCGGTTAAGCTTCCTTTGAACGAATCCGGGGCAAGAACGACTTTCATCACTAGGCTCCATGCGTAAAACGTAGGCTGATTCATTGATTCGCTATTTATCCTATCATGGCAGATAAACCTTGTCAAGGGCTGTAAAGGCGTTTTGCACGGTCATTTCATTTCCGGAAATTTCAGCAAATTGGGCAGAACGCCAGTGATATACAGAGCGGAAAATTCACATGAGCCACCCCGACATTATCTACTTCGATCTGGAAACGCAGAAGACAGCGCAAGAAGTCGGCGGATGGTCAAATATCGACCGGTTGAAACTCGCGGTTGCCGTCACGTACAGTACAGTCGACAGACAATATGCAACCTTTCTCGAAGCGGACGTCGATGCTCTAATAGATCAACTAACGCACGCAGACCTCATCGTCGGATTCAATCTCAAGACTTTCGACTATGTGGTACTGGCACCGTACACATCGGTCGCCTTATGGCAATTGCCGACCTTCGATATGCTAGAGCCCATCCGGCGTAAACTGGGATTTCGTGTGAGTCTCGACGCGCTGGCGAAAGCAACGTTGCGATCATCCAAATCCGCGGATGGACTACAGTCTGTGCGATGGTGGAAAGCGGGCAAAACCGAGCTCGTTGCGAAATACTGTCGCAGAGACGTCGAGATTACAAAACGGCTGCATGAGTACGCCTGCGAAAATGGGTATCTCCTGTTCACAGATCGATACGGTAGATTACGGCGGGTGGATACAACCAGTTGGCAGATTGGTTGAATTTACAACGGCTTTGTCACATTTGCGGTGGATGCCTGAAGTCGTTACGATGAATGTGGACTCGAATCGGAAATCATTTAGAAACAAACCCACACAATCAATCAGAAAGTAAAATACAGATATGAGCACAAATCAGCGTTACCAGACCGCATTACTTTTCGGTGCACCGGGAGCAGGCAAGGGGACTCAAGGCAAGATTCTCGGATCTATACCGGGCTTTTTCCACCTCTCCAGCG
>JAPUIP010000596.1 GCA_027296925.1 Candidatus Poribacteria bacterium
GCTGGAGATTGCGCCATTGCAACGTTTGTCTGGATCCATTCCCAGTCAGCGATTACGCCGCGTTACCTTTATCCTGACAACGTGGGAGAAATTTCAGAACGCGCAGGAAATTAACGATCTCTTTCACACCAGTCCACTCGAAGATCGGATGTGGGACGGATTAAAGCGCATGAGGATCGAAGCCGAACGTCAGTACGAAATCCGCGAGCCCGGCGCCAATTATTATCTGGATTTCGCGGTCAAATGTAAGGATGGTTACTGGGTCGACATCGAATGTAATGGGGATGCCTACCACTCGACGAAAACAGCGAGAACTCGTGATCGGAAAAGGAATACCTATCTGACAACCAACAGTTGGCTGGTTCAGCGTTTCGGTGGGGAAGAGATTCGCAGTGACCTGCGTGGCTGTATCGATAAAGTCCGAAAACTGATTGATCAGCATGGCGGTCTCGTGGATCGCCGCCTCGCTTATGATCTATACCGATCTGACGCCGATTCACAACTCGATCTATTTTGAGACACATGCCCCAATGCGAAAGACAGATCCGATTTCACCAATTTTCGTTTTAGGCAGCGAATTTCAGGGAGGCTCTTACATTTTACGCATTCAATTGCAGGAGAATTTGAACCTCCGTTTTGGACGATTCAAGAAGGGGAAGTTAATCCCGCTACCCGCCGGTGACTATGCTTACATCGGATCGGCGCTGTCGGCCAAAGGGTCGACGTCGCTGGCTTTACGGTTGGTCCGGCACGCGACGCGGAGTGGAGACAAACCGCCGCACAAATTACGGCCGGAGATGGTCGAACACTTCAACGCCATTGGGCTGGGCAAAGAAAATCCCCTACCGAAACATGGGAAGAAGATGCACTGGAACGTCGATCACCTGCTGGATCAACGCTCGGCTGAAATCGTCAATCTCTTCATCATTCGTTCCGATCGAAAGCTGGAGGCGGCGCTCGGTCAGTTTTTAGAAAGCGATCCGCATACGATTGTCATTGAGAAAGGATTGGGGGCGAACGACGTCCCCGGCAACACCCACATTTTGCGCGTCGAAGCCGATGACACCTGGTGGGCCGATTTGGCAAATCGGTTGAAAGTCTTCGGCCTATAATCTCAGCCTGCTGTTTGCGCGGGTCGTGCGGCCAGACAGAAAATGAGGTTTTTTCACGTGAGCGCTTGATCGAGGTCTGCGATAATATCCTCGGCATCCTCCAGCCCCACGGAAATCCGGACAAGCCCTTCGGTGATTCCGGCGCGCCGCCGGGCTTCCGGCGACACCTCTGAGTGCGTCGTCGAAGCGGGGTGACAGATCAACGTCCTCACATCACCCAGGCTCACCGCGAGAGCGCAGATCTGAATTCGATTGACGAGCCGTTCTCCGGCTGCCCTACCGCCTTTGAGCTCAAACGCGATCATCCCGCCGAAAGCACGCATCTGACGCTTGGCGAGTTCATGCTGCGGATGGCTTGGCAGGCCAGGGTAACGGACCCATTGGATCGCCGGATGGCTTTCCAGGAATTCCGAGATAACGCGGGCGTTGGCGCAGTGTCGCTCAAAACGTAACGGCAAGGTCGCCACGCCGTGCAGCGTCAGCCAAGCGTTAAACGGGCTGATCACCCCGCCGAAGTTTCGCAACGTGCCTTTCTTCGCCCGATCAATGAACGCCTGCGATCCGACGATAACGCCAGCGACAACCGTACCGTTTCCACTGAGGTACTTGGTCATGCTGTGGAGGACGACATCGATGCCGAGTGCAATCGGTTGCTGTCCGCACGGTGACGCAAAGGTATTGTCGATCAGCGACGTGATACCGTGGTTCTTTGCAATTTCAGCGCAAGCTGCGATGTCAACCAGCTTCAGTGTTGGATTGGCGGGGCTTTCGATATAGATGGCTTTCGTATTCGGCCGGATCGCCCGCTCAACTTGGTTCACGTCGGTTGCATCCACAAACGTCGCTTCAACGCCCATGCGACGCAGATCCTCACTCAGGATATTGTACGAGGCGGAGTAGAGCGAATCCATCGCCACGACGTGATCGCCGGACGCCAGCAGCGTTAACAGGGCGGTGCTCACGGCTGCCATTCCGGAGGCTGTCGCAAGCGCCGCTTCGCCGCCCTCCAGCGCTGCAATCTTGTTCTCTAGCACCGATTGGGTCGGGTTGCCCCAGCGCGTATAGACGTAGCCGGCATCTTCGTTTGTGAACGCGGCAACACACGCCTCCGCCGTCGCGAATCGGAAGGTGCTGTTTTGGTAAATGGGCGGAATGAGCGCGCCCGTTTGAGGAAGGGCTTCTTCGCCGGCGTGGATGGCTTTGGTCGCCCAGCCGATAGGTTTGGATTTCAATGTCATCTCAGCCTCACTCAGCGTCACGTTCAGAACAGCCGATGGGTCGCGGGTGTCCACATCCACCTCGAAGTTCATCATCTGTCCCGCCCACCCCGTCAACACGAAGGCATCCGCATCACCGCTAGAGCTGATAACCCCTTCAACAGGTTCATCCACCACCAACGGCGTTGGCATGCCGTTCAGATCATCGTGGTCATCTTCAGATATGCCGCCTTGCAACACGATGAGTGCCCCGAATCGGGGCGTCCTTAACCTGATGCGCATGGGGGCTTCTTCAGATCAACGCTACATACAGAGCATCTCAATCATGCGCTTGTAGACATCAACGGATTCCACAAGCTGCGCCACCTCAATCCACTCTCCGACTGTATGCGCTTGGGCGATGTTGCCCGGACCGAGGATAACAAGCTGGAGATAATCTTTGAAGGTCGCCGCGTCTGTGCCGAATGGCACCGTTCCCGCTTTCGCCGCTCCTGTCGCTTTCAGCCCCGCCTGAACAATCTCCGCATCCGGTGAAATGTAGAACGGCGTCCCCTTCCGCGAGGAGATTTCCAAACCGTATTTCTCGGCGCGTTCCGTCACCATGGCGATGACGTCGTCGCTGCGATCGTTGGGCATCGGTCTGAAGCTGAGGGTGCAGACTGTCTTTGCGGCGGAGATGTTGGGTTTGCAGCCACCGTCATCGAGAATCATGTTGAAACCGTTTGTCGGCGGATTGAACTCACGGTTCATAAACGACTCGTCCGTCTTAAACAGCGTTGCCAATTCCGCCATTTCCGCCAGGAATGGCGCGATAAGGAAGTTGGCTGAAATCCCTTTATCGGTGCTGGTGTGTGCCGCTCGACCGTGTGCGGTTACGATGACCCGACCGCCGCCCTTGTGAGCGTAGACAGGGCTCAGGCGTGTCGGCTCAGCAATAACGCCGTGTTTGGGGCGCTCTGCGTTGAAGAGGGTGGATTCCTCCGCAACCTGGCGGGCGCCCAGGCCGCTGATCTCTTCGTCCGACGTGATTACGATGAAAAGCGGCTTCTGCAGCTTTGCAGCGTCGATTTCGGCACCTGCGGCGATTGTGGCGGCGATCGGTCCCTTCATATCGCAACTGCCACGCCCAATGAGGCGGCCATCTTCGACCACCGGATCGAACGGGTTCCAATCTCCCTCCATACCGGGCACGGTATCGGAGTGGGAAAAGAGCCCGAAACCGTCGGCGCCCTCCCCCTTCTTCCCAACCAAGCTCACTTTACGCTCGCCATTGTCATCGACAAATTCCAGGCGCTCAACCTCAAATGCGCACTGTTTCAACGTATCTTCGAGCAGGTCAGAAACCGCTGCATTACTCCGCTGGCTCACGGAGTTGATGGCTACAATGTCTTTCGTCAGTTGAATTGTATCAAGTCCCATCGAAAATGAACTCCTCATCTAACCTAACTAATTTTTCGATTGAAGATTGCCTGTCCCGCCTGTCCCGAGCTTCGAGGGGAGCTTCAAGGGGAAGATTAGAAAAACCCGCATCAATGCTACCATTAAGGACATTTCCCCCTTAGACCCCCTCTTAGGAGGGGGTCTAAGGGGGAAATGACATCTATTGACGAATCAGGAATGTATAGTTTCTTTTTGGAATAGTGTCATTTAGGCAAAGAAAACGAGAAAATGGAATCCTTCGGGGCTCAGGACAAGTTGCCCGTCAGGGTACGGGAAAACGGGAAGTTTCGCATGTTCTCGCCTTTCCGTTTCCTCGTTTACACTCGGATTTTGGTGCATTTTGAAAAAACGTTAGCTACTGAACCTCCTTAATATTGGGAAATTGCGGGTAACGCTCAATTTTGGGCTTTAATCTCCGCCCATTTGGTGGCTAATTTGCCTTTGAATTCAACCGCAAAAATCTCCTGGAAGTTATCAAGGGTTTTCCCGTTTTCACCCAGTTCCATTGCTTCTTCGACTTGAGCCTGGGTTAGTGCCTTATCAATAATGATGGCTTCGTCAATAATCCCGATAAGATAAGGCTTTCGCCCCCCTTTTTCAGGCGGGACTCGCAAATCAAAACCAATAGTTAACGGTTGTTCCGACGGCTTAAATTCCCCTTTCTGTTCGGCCTCCGCCTTTTTTTTACCATTGGTATAGATTTTGACCTGGGTGCCATCAGCGACCCCCGCGATGTGATACCATCTATTCGCTTCAGTCGCATCTGGATCCCCTGGCGCCGTAATTGTTCGCCCTTCCGTCGTATTTGCTTCGAACGCGAAAGTACCAATCTTCTGCCTCTCACGAACCTTCACCAATGAATAAGAGGCCCAAAATCGCCGGTCTTTCTTATCTCCCTCGAGTATAAACGGCCCATTCTTGTAAATTAAGGAGGCACTTTGATCTTGAGATGCACCGTCGGGCTCAAAATTGACCCAACACATCAGGGTCACCTGATCCTTCACGTTAAGGCTGTTATGATGCGGAACTTCAAGCCAATTTGTACCGTCCAGTTGCAGTCCACCGCCGACTTTCCCCTTAGGTGTATAAACAACTTCCTTTTTTGATTCACCATGATTGTCGAACCCAGAAGAATCCTTCCCAAGGTCCTTTTTGTCATCAAATGCCCAATAGCCCAGAACCTTCGCATCAGCCTTCATCAGGGCATAACAGAGAAGATAAAGTAGCAAAGCGAAAGAGATTGAAACGATGCGGAACATGATAACTCTCCTTATTCTTGACTTCACTACCGGACACATTTTCGGGGTGCCCGGAACATCAGTGGGGTAAGAGGAACACCCCCGAATTCAGCAGCAAGGGACGAGTGGCAAGGGACGAGGAAGACGGTCGGGCACATACCCTCCATCCCCTTAGGTCTCGCGTCTCATGCCTGGGGTCTAGTTTCTCAAACCCACTCCACACCTAGCTTTCTACGTCTCGAAAAAAAGTGTACGGTAGCAAATAGTTTCTTTTTGAAAATTAGTCAGGTGGTGGGTTAATCATACGATTCTGTAGGGGCAGTGCTTGCCCTACCCGCCAAGTCTTGCTAACTTACGCGCTTTTCGCTCATGCACGCTGTAGTGCGATTTTGCAAATCGTCTTCTCCGCATCATCGCCATACCAGAGATTGGCGCCATCCCACGTCAAGCCATGTGGCTCGCCGGGGCATTCAAAGGAGTCGAGCACCTGCCCCGATTGGGAGTCGATTTGGTAAATCACGCACTCGTCGGTATCCGCGCTCCACAATGACTGTCCGTCCCAGGCGAGTCCGTGTGCCCGTGTACCTGGCGTTGGGAACTCCGCCACCACCGCTCCGGTCTCGGGAGAAAGCTTATAGAACAGGTCTGACTGAACATCTGCGTTCCACAGAAACTCGCCATCCCACGCGAGTCCATGTGGGCTTGGCCCTGGCGGCGGAAATGACGTGACGACCGCCACATCCGGCAGCGTCACTTTGTAAAAGATCTTTTCGCCGATATTGCCATACCACAAATATGTCCCATCACATTCCAATCCGCTGCACCCCGGCGCGGGAGGGTCGAGGGAAACGATGACTTCACCGGTCTGGGGATTGATCTTGTGCAGCGTACCGCCACCTTCTACACTCCAGAGGGATGCATCTTGCCAGGCAAGTCCATTTGTTCCTGGCCCCGGGCACTTAAAACTTGTTGCGATTGAAGCTGTTAACATGTTGGCCTCCTTCTCATCAAGAGGGGTTAGGAAAAACACAAGGGCTCATGACATTTGACTCCGATATTATCACGACTGCAACAGAAAGGCAAGAAGTAATTACAAATTCTGAATGATGAGTTCTAAATGAATAAAAACTGCGTCCGACGAGGAATTCTTCAATTCAGAATGGAGCATCTCTAACTCAATGGTAAAAAAATCGGTTGCCTACTCACAACTGGCAAGCACACGCCGGACGCGCTTTTCCCATTCGTCACAGGTTGCGTGGGTACGTTGTACGGAGGCGCCGATGTACCGTGTTGCATCCCGGAGCGCTTCCCGCTGAGCGTCTGTCAGTTTGTCGAGAAACGGTCGCATGGTCTCATCTTCCCAGAGAAGCTCTGTTAGGGTGCGTCCGGTTTGATGCACCTGGGCAATCAGCTCACGTGTGTGAACGTATGCTTCGGGGAATCCGTAGTAAGCCGTCAAGAGATAGATCGGTTCAGCTACCGTATCCCCTGCGCTCATTTCAAGATTTCGTCGCATATTTTCGGACTTCACCTCCATTTCATCAAGCGCACGAATCAGACGATAGATCGAGTAATCGAACGCCGTGAACAACTCCGTCAGAAAACGGCTCGACGCGGAATTGGTGAGGTCGCGCTGATGCTCCAGAATGCCGTCCATGTATACCGTTATCATACGCGGCATGAAGGCTTTCCAGAGACTCTTAACATTTTCAAACGTCTCTGGATTGAGTTTGTGTGGCATTGTCGATGATCCGACAAGTTGCGGGTTATATTTCTTAGTAATCTCGGCGATCTCCGTGCGATAGAGGTGACGGATGTCATCTGCAAAATTGGCGAGGATCGTGTAGGTGGAGGTAATGGCGTGGGCGAGATCGGTCATAAATTCGGGCTCGATACACTGTGTGGACGTGTGAGTATCCGACGGTCTCAAACCGAGTTGTGCCAGCAGATCGGCTTCAATCTGCTCCGGATTCTCCGTGATCAGCGAAAGCCCATTGAATGCGCCTACTGCGCCCGAAAATTGTCCCCGTAGATTTTGGCTTGTCTGATCAATCAGCTCGATCCGATTCCCGATTCGGCTGACGTAGAGCGCGAGAGCGTAACCGAACGTGATTGGCTCGGCATGTTGTCCGTGTGTTCGTCCGATCTGCACAGTTTCGGCGTGTGCTCGCGCGAGTTCAATGAGCCGCTGTTCAAACTCGATCAGATCTGGCAGGACGACCTTTCGCGTCAAATCTTTGAAACGCAAGGCGGATGCGGTATCGAGGATGTCCGCCGACGTCGCGAAGAGGTGAACATACGGACGGGCTTTAGGACTGATTTTCCGCTGCATCACGTTGACCAACGAACGGATGTTGTGGCGAATGCGCGCCTGTTCTTCGTAAACCTCGGCGGCGGTCACCGCTGTTGCTGCTCGTTCGACTTCATCTGCAATGTCGTGGGAGCAGATGCCGTGCTTGGCAAGCGTTCGCACCAGAGCGGCTTCGACTTTGGCCTGATATTTGACGTAGGCGGCTTCAGAGACGTAGGGCAGCAGCTTCTTCATAAACGCTTCGCTGCCGCCGTAGTATCTGAAATCCAGTGGACTCACTGCTTCGTAAAGCTCCATAATCTGAGTATCTCCTAAAATTAGGGATGTCTGTCATGTTTATCAACAGAAAACAGGAATTATCGGCAACTAGCTTCCGGCCCTGCTTCGCTGGCGTGCCCGGTATTCTTCCCACATGGCGGGTGTCGGCGGATAATACTTTCCTGGCGTGCAGCCTTCTGCCAT
>JAPUIP010000597.1 GCA_027296925.1 Candidatus Poribacteria bacterium
ACTCCTTTTTGGCCCGTAATTTCTTATTCGCTCGACTTTAACAGAAAATCGGCTCGATTTAAACTGAAAACGGTATAACTCAGTCAAATGGCTTCTTCAGACTAAGGCTCAGGCTGAGGCTGAGACAAAGATGACACTTGGCCTTAGCCTCAGCCTGAGCCTTCCATATTGAAGTCGCTAAATGCGGAAGTTATTAAATTCTCATTCCATAGAGCCGTTTCTGACAATCTGAAAAGAATCATTATAAACCACAATCGGTATCACACAAAATCCGTTAGAAGCAGATCCAAAACAATCGAATCGACGGACACAAGTGAGGCGCTTGATGAACCTTACCGACTTTGAAAACGACATCTTTATTAGCTATACTCATGTAGATAACAGACCCCTCGTTGAGGAAGAAAAGGGGTGGATTGAGAAGTTCCACAACACCCTGGAAATCCGCCTGGCACAACTGTTCTCAAGGGATCCCCGGATATGGCGGGACCTCAAGCTGCGAGGAAATGATATCTTTGGCGATGAAATCTGTGAGCAATTACCAAAGGCCTCCCTTTTGATTTCCGTGTTGTCGCCGCGCTACATCGTGTCGAAGTGGTGTATCAAGGAAGTCAAGGAATTCTGTAAAGCCGCCAGGAAAACAGGGGGCATCCGCATTGGAAACAAGGCTCGAGTTTTTAAAGTCGTAAAAACCCCAATTCCTCGTGAACAACATCCGCCCGAACTGCAAGGTTCGCTGGGTTATGAATTTTTTGAGCTTGACCCGAATACGGGCAGAGCCCGTGAATTCAATCCAATTTTTGGTCGAGAAGCGGAAATGGAGTTTGTGCAAAAGCTCGATGACCTCGCCCACGATATCCGTGAATTGTTGGAGAAGATAGAGAATGGCATATCAGATTCTGATGATCTTGGACCCCCTGTCAAAGGGATCGTTTATCTGGCTGAGACGACCTCTGATTTAAGGGAAGACCGCGACGCAATCAGACGAGAGTTACAAGAGCACGGATACATGGTGCTTCCGGATCAGCCCTTGCCGCTAATCGCGTCTGAGTTTGAAAATCTTGTTCAGGAGAACTTATCACAGAGCAAACTTTCCATCCACCTGGTGGGTAAAAACTACGGATTTGTACCAGAGGGAGCCAGACAGTCGTCCATCGAATTGCAGAATGAGTTAGCCGCACAACGCAGCCAGGACCCGGAGTTTTCACGCTTGATCTGGATACCTTCGGGAATAGAGACGGAGGATGAACGTCAGCAGGCGGTTATCGAGAACCTGCAAACGGATGCCAGCGCCCAAAGAGGCGCCGAACTACTGGAAACATCGCTCGAAGACCTCAAAACCGTCATTCACGATAAGCTGAATCCACCCGCGAAACCGGATAAACCGTCGATCAATGATGAAGATAACCTGATTCGGGTCTATTTGATTTATGACCAACGGGATGTCGATTCCGTCCAACCGTTGGAAGATTATCTCCGTGGCGAAAGGTTTGAAGTGATTCCTGCCCTCGTAGAGGGCGGTGAAAACGAAGTCCGCGAATACCACACAGATAGCCTTCGGCTGTGTGATGCGGTGATTATCTATTACGGTCAGGCCAATGAGTCCTGGGTGCGTGTAAAACAGCAAGATCTGCGAAAAGCTGCAGGCTACGGCCGGGAGAAACCGATGCTGGCCAAAGCAATTTATGTGGCTGGGCCGAAGACATCCACCAAAGAGCGGTTCCAAACCCTTGAAGCCGAGGTCATCAAACATTTTGATGAATTCTCCTCGAATACGTTAGAATCCTTTCTCACACAGATCGAAGCCGCAAAGGGAGGGCAGGAATGATGACCGAAACCTCAACACGCTCCAATCCCTTCCCGGGGCTGCGGCCGTTTAAATCGGAAGAAACTCACCTATTTTTTGGGCGGGAGAGGCAGAGTGATGAATTACTCAGGCAGTTGTGGCAAAACCGTTTTCTTGCTGTGGTCGGTACATCAGGCAGCGGCAAGTCTTCGCTGGTGCGGGCTGGTCTGCTACCCGCGCTTTACGGCGGGTTTATGACAAAAGCGGGCTCAAGCTGGCGCGTGGCGCTTTTCCGGCCGGGCGATGACCCGATCGGCAATCTGGCGCAGGCGCTCAACGCACCCGAGGTACTGGGCCCAGAGGCTGAAGATGAGGCAATCATCCAGCGGACGATTACCGAGATGACGTTGCGGCGTAGCGGGCTGGGACTGGTGCAGACCGTTCGGGAGGCACGCATTCCCGAGCATGATAACCTGCTCGTCGTTGTTGACCAGTTCGAGGAGTTGTTCCGTTTCAAGCAACGTACACAGCGAACGAGTTCCGGCGACGAACCGGCCGCCTTTGTCAAATTGCTTTTGGAAGCGACCCGGCAAGAGGACATCCCGACGATCTATGTCGTTCTGACCATGCGGTCGGAGCATCTGGGGGATTGCGCCCAATTCCGGGATTTGCCGGAAGCCATCAACGACGGGCAATTCCTGATTCCACGCATGACGCGCGATGAGCGCCGTGCGGCAATTGCCGGGCCGGTCGCAGTGGCAGGCGCCGAAATGACTCCCCAACTTGCGAATCGTCTGCTCAATGATGTGGGCGACAACCCGGACCAGCTACCAATTCTGCAGCATGCGCTGATGCGGACGTGGGACTACTGGATAGAACGTCGCGAGGGCAACGAACCGATTGACCTGCGCCACTACGAAGGCATCGGGGGCATGACCGAGGCATTGTCGCTGCATGCCGATGAAGCGTTCGACGAACTGGATGACGAGCAAAAGCGCATTGCTGAAGCGCTGTTCCGTGGCCTCACGGAGCGCGGTATCCGACGTCCGGTGCAACTGGATGCAGTGGCGACGATAGCCGGGGTATCATCTGAACATATCGAAAAGGTCGTGGAGGTGTTCCGCCGTCCCGATCGCAACTTCATTACCCCGCCCGCGGGAACACCTCTTTTTCCAGATACGATTCTGGATATCAGCCACGAGAGCCTCATCCGCCAATGGGGGCGGCTGAACCGATGGGTGGAGCAGGAGGCCGATGCAGTGGATACCTACCGCCGCCTAGAGGAAACCGCGGGCTTGTGGGAAATGGTCCAAGCCGATCTGTTGGGAACACTGGCTCTGGAAAACGCTCTGGATTGGAAGGCACGTGAAAAACC
>JAPUIP010000598.1 GCA_027296925.1 Candidatus Poribacteria bacterium
ACTCAGGTCCATGAGGATGAGGAATTTCCGGTGGGTGTCGGCACCACCCGATTGCAGCCAATTCGTAGTGCGGCGCAATAGGCAATAGCAAATCAAAGCAGTCATTCAACTTCAAGCATTTTCCCGCCAGGAACGGCCAGGACCAGCCATTTATGGTTCTTCAAGAGACGAGAGATTTCCTTCCACATCCACGGAAACAGCACACTGTCCACTACTCGTATGAAGCAGATCAGCGATCGGGACGAGCAGCCTTTGCGAGGTCAAATTCCCGCAAGAAAAGTGCTGAGTTCCGCAGCATGAGATACCCGACCGCGTTTGTCCGCAAGCGCATCGAGTTGCGCTTGTCTAGTACCGGCGAACATCTCGACGAAATCGTTGCCGAACAATTCTTCTGCGACCTTCGATTTCCGGAACGCGGCGATAGCTTGCCGTAATCCGGTGGGGAATCTGATCGACTTAGGCAGGCTGGATTGGCGCATATATGCGCTGCCTTCCACAGGCTGCAACGGCTCGAGCTTATGCTCGATGCCCCAAGTCCCCATCCCGAGAAGGCAAGCCTGAACCAGATACGCGTTGGTGTCAGATCCGGCTGCTCGAAACTCAAGCCGTTGACCCCGGCGACCTCCGGGTATTACCCGTACCGAAGTCGTTCGATTTTCCACACCCCAGGTCGCAGCCAGTGGTGCAAAAGCATCACTAACAAAACGCCGCCAGGAATTCGGATTGGGGGCGACCATGAGCATCAGTTCGGGCAGCAGTTTCTGAATACCACCGATGAAGTACCGCTGTGTTTTGCTCATACCGTTCGCGTCTTTGGCGTCGTAGAACACATTGCGACCGTTGGCAGTCACCAGCGAGAGATGAACGTGGTTCGACGAACCATCTTCCTGCAGCCGTGGCTTAGCCATAAAGGACACCAGGTGGTCGCATCTGTGTGCATAAACTTTAGTGAACTCCTTAAACAACACCGCGTTGTCCGGTGCTTGAATGCCTTTCTTGTGGGCGAGAGCGACCTCGAGCATCCCCGCGCCATGTTCCCAGTGCATGCTGACTACGCCGATGTCCAATGTTTTGCACATGTCTAGGAGACCGGAGAGAAACTCAACTGACTGGGACTGCCGACCGACGTTCATGTAACCAGACCGAGCTACGGCCATATCGAGGTTTTTGAAGCGCTTGGATATGGCCGTTGTCTGGGTTTCCGCGTAGACACGGAACTCGTACTCGCAACCCGAAATGGGCGATAGTCCCAATGCGGCCAAACGCGATTCAGCACGCTGATACATCTGTCGTGGTGCCCAGAGATATCCCGATCCACCTTGTGGAAAATCGAGAAAGAAAAAGAGGTCTTTATCCGACGGGTAGTTGGGCAGGCGCCGAGCATCGCTACCCGCGACAACCGCTTTCTGGTCAGAGAAAGGCATATCAAAGGAGAGGTATCCCTCGGGGATGAAGATCTCGTCGTTGACGCCAAGCACAACGATTTCAGGGATGAGGGCCAAACCCGAAGCGAGGCTCGCCTCGAACTGCTCACGGCCGACAAAATGCCCTCTGAGGGCTCCGTTCAAGTCGACGAAAGCGCATGTCACATAGTCCGCTTTAGATTGGTCGAGCAGACGTTTTATTTTCACCGTCATTCAAAATCCTCCCTCAATCTACGTTCCCGGAAGTACCTAGCCCAGCAGAAAGCTAAAATAGACGTACGCTTGGAGTTTGGGAAGGCAAAATCGTGGAAAGGCCAACATACGATAGTGAGCGCCAGAAATGGGGAGATAAGACAAGCGCGTTGTCGCGACCGGCATAGACATTTCCCGCACCGCAACAAAAAGCGGCCCCTTAAATCTAGCTGTTTTTCATGCCTGAACGGCCACAAGCAGAACATTTGATCTCCGGTATGAATTAACTTTTACGAGCGGGCAGTCCAGAGCTCATTCTTTCTCACGCCACCAAGGAAACAGTTCATCCCATGTCGGTGTTGGATGATCCGGGGTTTTCACACGCCTTAGACGTTCCTCGCCCTCAGGTGTGGCTTTTGAGCTAATTTCCCAATACTGAAGGCCCCCTTTTGTCGATAGGATCATGACTAACAGGTCTTCTGCTATTGCATCAAAGGAGTTCGGCAACAGTTTACGTTGGGTAAGTCGTAGAGCAGTCTCCAGGTGGTTAACCAGTGACCCGACTTGCATTTGAAAAATCACTTGTTGATCCTGGTTAAGATCATCAAAGCTGTGGAAACCTGACCTAATGGCGTCGATGACCTCGGGCCTAGACCAGCGATCCCATATTTCGTTTAGTCCATGCATCCACTCAAGCTCACTTGAGGCTTTGGCTAGCTGGTTGGAATTCCTTAGTTGAAGCGCTAAATAGACGACAGTGACGATAACAACTACACCGCCAACGAACTCTCCAATTGCACCTATGGCTATCCAGTCCATATCCCCTCCAGACGATGATTTAGAGAGAGATTAACTCATGGAAAGCGCTCCGACGAGATGTAGGGATAGCTCCGTGATGACCAATCCGGCCACCAAGAACCATCCCGCACCGCACAAAAAAGCAGCCGCAAAGAACGGTGGAGTTGGTAAGCCTTATCGGCCAAAACCGGAACTATTGCACT
>JAPUIP010000599.1 GCA_027296925.1 Candidatus Poribacteria bacterium
GATTTGCGATCAAGATGATGCCGTAACGGACATTTCTTGAAGGGGGCAGCCATGAAATTTCATCATGCTTTCTTAGCAATGGCCATATTGCTGAGTGGATGCGGAGATATAAAAAACACGGCGCGGGTATCGCAGAATTTAGACCAAAGCCTGGTAGCTGGCGTCGGGGACACAGTTATTGAAGTGGAGACCAGGGAGAGCCTGCCGAATATCTTTGGCAAGGCGAGCATATTTGGGAGAACCCGCCCAACCGGCAAGGTGTTTGTGGTCTATTTGGGTGTTGAACAGGGTCGTGCAGCTTTCGAGCGGACAACGATAAGGCTGCAATCCAATGCAACGACTATGAACAGCACTCCAATTTTTATCCCGAGGTCGTCTACAACAACATACTCTGGAAACACTACGTTTAGCGGGACAACGGTCGGGGGAGGTTTCGCGGGAAGTGCTGTGTCAAGCGGAACAGCTTCGACAAGTGCTCTGCCGATAATTCTTCCGCCGTCTGGGTCGGAAACACGGGTAATTTCGAGCGACAAAATTAGGTACTATTTAGACTTAAGCAAAGATAGGAAGATTGTTGTTGAAGGGAGAGTTGTTTTTATTGATGAAGCCACAGCATCTTCGGTCACTTACCGCATACAAAAATTGAATTAGATAAATGTGAAGCGGCAAACCAAACTGCCCTACAGGCAGCAATGCAAGCCGACACCCTACTCAATACCGGCGACCTCGACGGTGCCGCCACGTGGCGGAAAATCATCAAGGCGATTGAGGTGATGCAGGCGACCGAGCCGAGTGGGGTGGTGCACTAAATACGTCAGGCGCTCCGCTGTCCGACTACCCGCTGATTGCGGCTGTTTCTGCGTCTAAACGTGCATGTAGATAGCGATGTTTAGTCACGCCAGTAGCTCAGCCCAAAAACGGACACTACGGGGCTACAGTAGTTCGGAAAAAATTATCGCGAAGCGACAAATAGGATTCCGTTTCCTCCTGTGAGCGAGGAAACACTTCGATCATGTCACGACTCTCCGTGCCAATCAGGCCAGAAACGATTTCGCTGCCCCAAGGTTTTTGTCTTATCCAATCTATATTGCCCGCCTTGTCCCAGACGAAGACACGGAGGCCATGATCATTTATCGCCTCACAAATAACCTCATTGATGTGCTCGTCTCCAAACCCATAGCCGATAATCATCAATCGCACATCACCTGAGAAAAGCACGCTCTTGAACACTTCGTAGTACCAGCTCAATAGCGGTAGTTCGACAATCTGTTTTGCTTTCCCGTCGCCCAAGACCATCGATTCGGCGCCGGTTTCGTCTCGCCAATTAAACGAGCCGTGCAGTTTGATGTAATTGAAGCTTTTCTTTAGGCGAATGATATTTAGATCGCCTTCCAGCGTGGCGACGACGGCTTCTAAATCAGTCGGCGTGTTTGAGGAAAAGAAGCGAGCACTGGGTTTTGGCTTGACCCCTGGTAAGGATGGATCACGAGCGTGAAGCATATCGGCGTTAATAAATCGACGTTCAATTAAAAGGTCTTGGTTGAGTGTAAACAAATACCCAGTATCTACCTCGACCCCCGGCGGAGTCCGCCAATAGAACTGTGAAAGGAGCTTCTCTACCCCGTGAAACCAAGGCCCATTGGTGCCCTGCAACTGCCTATCCAGCGATTTGAAAGTCTTTAGGATTGCGCCCTCTATGTGCTGGAGAGCACCTGACGACACTTCTCCCACCCGAGCTCTGGCTAACCCTTCCTCAAATGAGGTTACATCTAGCCAAAAAACTCTCGCCTCCTCATTTTCTTCCAGGTAATTGAGGATTTGTTGCATCATTTCAGGAGCGGTGTATCCACCCCAGTTCCGAGAGAAACCAGCGCCCGTTAGAAGCGTGTGTTTTCCAAAGGTACCAAGTTCCATGTAAAAAAAAATCAACCAAAGTCGCCAGCAGGTCAAGTTCGCAATGACGACCGGCACATAGCATTGCACTTGGATAGGTTCTGCTGTAGCGATAGCTGTTAGGAATAATCGCGGCGATCTCGCGATGCGACATCTTGCGGGCTCTTGTCTGGTGCCGGAGTACGCTCAGGATTCGAAATCTGACTCACTGACGCGCGTTGACCTGCTCACAGGTGGTTTGGACTCCCGCGCTAGCCGGACGGCCTGCTTGATACTCTAAAATCCGTTGCAGTGGGTTATCAAGCCGGACCCGCCATCGGTCGTTCAAAAATATCATGCGTGCATATCAGAAAAATTTTTCATAATTTTTTCCAGTACAAGGGAGGTATTGAGGCAAAGGGTTAGACACCGGGAGCGAGGCAGGGGGACTTGCAAAACCGGCCCATGGGAACCCTTCAGAGGCCCGGATTACCCACGCCAGCCCTAACGCGTCATAATACACATTATGTTAAATGGGTTATTTAGCAATTACAGTGTGTTACGCCAGTGTTGCACTGTAATCATGTACTGTGGCTGATTATGCGCATTGTCACCATGCATCATACGCATGCGACGTCATACTAAGTACTTGTAATCGTTGACTTGTTGTCTATGGCAATAGGCTCTGGTTGTGTACTATCGTTGTCTGTCACTTCGCCTTCAATCACCCGCATATCAGCTCTACGTTCGAGCTCGTCGAGGATCGAAAGTAAGGATTGGCCCTGGTCGATACTCACGGACTGGTCGGGTCGGCCCCAGCCCCGGTCCAACAAAGCATTAGCAGCAGCTACCCGGGCGCTGCCGGACTGCTTGGGATCACCACGGATTTCCACCAATGTCTCGATAGCCTCCAGGGTGTGCTGTTTGGCAAGCTCCCGGACATGGCCGACGCCCGGGTCCATCCCCTTCGGATTACCGGACTGACCGGGCTGCCACTTACGCAGATTGGCAAGGCTGTTGGGATGTGTGCCACTGCCAGGTTTCCTCTGCCCATTCTTTGCTTTTGCCATATCAATAAACCTGCCTTTATTACCTGCTATCGCCCCCTGAATGGCTGTGAGCGTAATGAACGGTTCGCCGTTAGCCGTGGTGCCCATAGTCTCGCAGGGCCACGGCTGCCGGGCCGGTGCTGGGCAAGCATTCAGACGCGCGACGATGAATTGGTCGGGCGGGCCCGGCCGCCGTGAATTCAGGAATTCCGTAGGAAGTATTCCATCGCACTTGTCAAAATCGTGCCCATGCGGGGAACTTATTGGCGGCGCTGTGGTCAGGGGAAGTAACACGTAACGCGTTACTTCCTAGGACGCGGCTGGCACAGGTAACGTTAACCCCCCAACTTGCCGGGCAACTGGGCGGGCGGCGGCAACCAATGGAAAAATCGACCAGTCAGTGCGATGACCAAAAAACCTGACAGTTCAGAAAAAAAGCAGGACAGTCGGTTCAAACCGGGGCAGTCAGGCAATCCCGACGGCCGGCCGCATGGCTCGCGCAACAAAGCGACCCTATTGCTCGACAAGATCCTCTTGGATGATGCCGCAGATGTCGCCGAAGCGGTCGTTAAGGCAGCCAAGGAAGGCGATATGACAGCGGCACGGATGATCCTCGACCGTGCCTGCCCCGTACCGAAAAGCCGCCGAGTGAAACTTAAACTTCCTAACATCGAGCAGGCCGAAGATGCGTCGGTGGCACTACGAACGGTTATCGCCACGATGGCCCGAGGCGACATCAGCCTCGATGAGGCGTCAACGATCTGCAGCGTGATCGAGGCCAAGCGCAAAGCCATCGAGACCGTTGATCTCGCGAATCGAATTACAGCATTGGAAACAAGGCTGGGCGAGCGGTGAAAGCCTTAAGCAATCGGCTGCGGCGGATGGAAATGAAGTCTGGCGTCGTATCGCCGAATATGATGTTCGTCCTCGAAGCGCCTGACAGCATCAGCAGCGACGCCATAAACGCAGTGCTGCTGGCGGAAAATATCGAACGGATGCCGCAGGATATGGTCGTCGTGCTCCGCCGCTTCGACGAAGATGAAGAAGTGCGATTTGTCTCGGCGACGCCAATGCTGCAACCACACTGGCGCGCCAATCGTTAAATAACGTTAGCCGGTATGAGACGGATGGGGGGCCGTAATCACCCCATCGCGGTTTACGTCCGGTTTTGGTGGTAAAGCAGAAGTAATCGTCTAATAAACGGACATCGGGCGACCAATCCTCATCCTGTTTGTTTTGCTTTGCCCAGACAGCGGATCAGCTCGGCTATCGCAGCGGCGACTTTCTGTTTGTCCGTCGCCTCCCAAACCGTCAAACGACC
>JAPUIP010000006.1 GCA_027296925.1 Candidatus Poribacteria bacterium
CCGGCATAATACAAATTAACGTAAGCAGAAAGCCAGAGGCAAGTCCTAGGAAGTGTGTAATGTCATATCTAAAATCACAGCCGGATGAGACTGTGTTGCTCGAAGTCTTTCGCTCGTACCCAACATTGTCGCTTCCCATCATAGAGTATCATGAAATCCTAATGCGCGGTGATTCGCCATTTACGGTGGCCGAACGTGAGCTGATCGCCGCTTATGTGTCGGGATTGAATGCCTGTCAGTATTGTCATGGCGTTCATACTGCGACAGCGGAAGCATTTGGCGTATCGGAAGGACTATTGAAAGGTCTTCTAGAGGATGTAGACAGTGTGGAAATCGATGCAAAGATGATCGCCATTTTGAGGTATGTCAAAAAGTTAACCGAAGCACCCGCCAAAATGACCCAAGCAGACGCGGATGAGGTTTTTGCGGCGGGCTGGGATGATCAAGCATTGTATGAAGCCGTTTCAGTGTGTGCGCTTTTTAATTACATGAACCGACTGGTGGAAGGGCTCGGCATCAAAGCCGGACCGGAATACTTCAAAGTCTCCTCTCAGCGCCTCGCCGAACATGGCTACGGTGGTCTTATAAAGCTCATTCAGAAAGGCTAGGAGCCTGTCGAAGAATTCGATCTGGCTTCGACCGACCCTTTTTCTTGAATTGTTTTGTCTGCTGCTGTCGCAGGAATTCTCCGAGAGGCTCCTAGACCCGAGAACTTCCCCTATGCCCGTGACTCATTTCGCCGGGACGATGCCCGTCGCCTTCCAGCCAAGAGGCGGTTCGGCCTCCGGATAGGTCCAATGGTCGAATCTTCGATCCGTTCTCTTGTCAAAGAATTGGAGGTCCGCGAAAACCAACAAGGCCGCCCAATCCTCCCGGTTTTGAGCGTGCGTGCCTTCGCGCCCGTGCAGTCCGATGCGGTCTTCGACGCCCAGGCGTAGCGAATGGCCACCGGAGCCGAAATGCCTTTCGCTGAAACGACGACCGAATCGCGTTTGATAAGCGCATCGGCCCAGACGAAGATCCTGTCTTTGCCAGCGATAGCGAAACTGCCCGGCGGTCCTTCTTTCCCTGTTTGATACCTTCAGATGCCGGTCGAAAAAGCGATAGATTTCCCCGATGACGTCAGGGTTGGGGCTGTACATGTGGGGCATGCCCGGTTGAATGATGAACGGATGCTCCAGCCCGACCTTCTCGCATTGGGCGGCCAAACGCTTCATTTGGCTCACCCGAAACTTTTTGTCCAATTCGCCCACGCACAGAAAAGCCGGTGGATCGTCGGGGGTCACGCAAGCGTAGGCGCTGTTGATGCGGATTTCTTCCACGGATGCTTCCTTCTGCTGGCGCAGGGCTGATTCACGCTTCGCCTGCGAAACTTCATCGAGATACCCATCTTCGATTAGAAATTCTTTGGCGTGCTGGCCGGCGGATATGAGGGTTACTTGGAACCGGGCCGATTGTTCGGCATGGGGCCCCAAGTCGTCCGCATACCCATTTGGCGCCGAGGAATAACAGGGAAGCCAGAACGACTTGAATCATTCTCACGCATCGCCTTTGCGTTCACCGTTGTGTTTCTTGCGCGGCCTTTTGTCATAATCTCTCTCCAAACCGGGGCTAAGATTTAGAAGTTCTTCTTCACCCACGCGTAGACGTGTTGTTGCATGGCATAACTGAAACGATTGTAGTCATCGGGAGCATGGAGCCTGATTTCACTAGCGGCACCGTAGAGTCCGTATACTTGCCGCGTCTCCTCGACGCAAGCTTTGACGTCTTGGAAAGTGGCGTCGCGATCCCAGGTCGGCGCCACGACGAGCAGGGGTCGCGGCGCAATGCTGGCCAGGATTTCGTGGAAGTCAAAGGGGACCCTGCGTGGTTCATCGACGAAGAAGCCCAGCCTGGGAATGAGGCCGTGTAGATGGGAATAGGCCCGGATACCTTCAGTCCCCTTATCGGCGGCATCCAAACGCATAGGAGTGAAACCGCAGACGGAAATCACTCCGGCAATACGCTCGTCGACAGCGGCTGTGTAGAGGGCGACCGTAGCGCCCAGGGCGTAACCGGCGGCGTAGATTCGTTTGGGGTCGATGCGCTCCCGGTTGGCGAGCATCTCGACCGCCGCGCTGGTGTCGGCGACCATCTTGCCCATTTTCGACCAGTGGGGGTGATTGCGATAGAAGTGCGTGCCTTCCTCAACACGTGAGCCGAATCCAATTTGGTCGAATGCGTATACGGCATAGCCCGCTTGAACCAATCCTTGAATAACGCTGGTGGAATCGCCCACCCCGATCTCCCGCATGAAGCGGCCGTAACCATGGGCGTAGGCGTATTCGTGGAGGTAAATGATCACCGGCAGGGGTCTTGTCGCGCGCTTCCCCTTATCATCCGTGGGGTAGTACAGATTACCGCTGGGATAATCGCCCCCGTCAGGCTGCCCGCCAATAGCGATTCGGCCCATATTCTTGCCAACTCTGGGTCTGCGCATGTCGGATCTTTTCCCCGCCGATTCTCCGAGGCCCCATCGAATGCGTTTTTGCACGGCCGTTTTCTTCAGTTCCCATTGTTTCACGCTGGTTATCGCGCCGCCGTCCTCGGCAACCAGCAGATCATCGATGCCCTTTGCAGGAAAATGGAGGGCGTCGGTGTCGTACTCGTAACTCATGGCCAACCATTTCTCGAAGGAGTAGTCGTAATAGAACCTGCGCGGCGGTTGATCGGTCTTATGCATGTTCCGCCCGAATACATGGTCAAAGAAATCGACAAACGCCTCGATGTCCTCCGCCGACGTCCCATGGCCGTGGTATCGGAGGCGGAGGCCCAGGTTGTCGTCGGCATGGAGGAACTGATAGACCCGCCGCGCGGACTGGTAATTCTGTTCGAATCCCCACGGATTGCCCTGTTGTTCGTTGATTGACGAACTGAGCATTAGCCCCCGCGGCGCCACCAGCGCCAGCATGAGATTCTGGTCCACGGGGAGCTTATGTTCGCGGCCGATGAAGAAACGCAGGCGGGGATGAAACCAATGGGGAAAATTTGAGGTAATCTGCCGTATCGTCTCGTTGTCGTACTTTTCGCTGGTATAACGCCATGGCGTGCCTTCGCCGGTATTGCCGCTGCTCGGTATGACGGCCGTGATGCGCTCGTCGAACGCGGCGGCCATGAGGGACTGTTTTCCGTTTCGCGAATGCCCCGTGATGCCGATGCGCTTCCTATCTACGAGGGGCAGCGTATAGAGGTAGTCGATGACGCGTGAGGCGCCCCAAGCGCGCCGCATGAGGTTCGTAAAGTCATGCTCGGGCCAGATAACGGCATACGGGTCCGTGTCTTCATCATCGGCCTCGGTGTCATCCCGAGAATCCGAGCCGGCATAAACACAACCGACATATCCTCGCTTTACAGCGACAAGCGCCCAGTTGCGCGAGCCCGGCGTGAAACTTCCCTTTCCCTGCGTCATGAAGACAGGGAAGGGCCCATGCCCGGGCGGGATGATGAGATCCACGGTCATTTTGGCGCGATGTTTTGGCCCGAAGCGCAACTCCACGGTTCGCATTGTCCAAGGTCCCTGAACGACCTCATCAACCGTCCTGGCCCGAAGATTATCCGGTGGGGGAGGGAATGTGCCCGTAATCCAGTGCTGAATTCCCTTTTCAATCCACTGCCGCTTCTCCGACCACTGGCCCCGCGTCGTAATCGGGGTTTCTACGCCGTCCTTCTTCAAGATCAGGGGATCAGGCAGGAAGGGCAACGAAGGCATTGCATCGAAGTTGGGTGGCAACTCACCGGTGCGCTTCTGCCAATCCAACCAGGTGTTGTCAAGCGGCGAGGGATGTCCCCGCTCCGTGCGTTCGGGTGAAAGGAGGGCGATAAGTTGCTGAAGATATGCCTTGCGCTTCTCCGTGTCTTCATCCGCCGCGAACGTCGGCAGACGCCACATAAGCGCGATGACAAGCAGGTATTTGCAGGTTCGTAGCTTAAGCATTCTGTTGCCCTCTCTTGATTTCCCGGGTCCCTGTATCCACGTATCGCCGCAGTCTTTACCGGCCGGCCCCGCCTTACCGCAGGTCTCGTTTTCAAGTCAGAGATTTCTGGTAGACCATGAGATTGTCTTGCGTGCCGTTGCAAACGTTCCGACAGGGTCCTAGGCCAGGAGGGCCGATTGAACACGGCCATACACGTCCGTCAGGCGATAATGGCGTCCTTGAAATAGGTAGGTGAGCTTTTTGTGGTCGATGCCCAAACAGTGCAGGATCGTCGCATGCAGATCATGAACACTGACCGGGTCTCTGACGATGTTGTAGCTGTAGTCGTCCGTCTCTCCATAGGATAAACCCGGTTTGATCCCGCC
>JAPUIP010000060.1 GCA_027296925.1 Candidatus Poribacteria bacterium
ATTATGCTTTCTTTGTGTTTCTGTATTCAATTTGCCCAACGAACCAATGAACGAACTTTCTCAGAAATTGGGAAGGTTCAAATGAGAAAGGAGACTATTAGCAATGGGTAACCAGAACCGACACTTACGGATAGAAACATCGCCAATTCACAGAACGATTTCTTCATTGCCGAAGGAGGGAACAGGTGATACGGACTTCAGCAGCCGATTTGGAGCACGAACTCGCTTCCGACGAAAGAGGAGACCCCGAAAAGATTCCGGCTAACTCCGCAGGCGTCCCCAGAGGGAAGGGATCTGGTTGGATTGCCTGCGTTTCAACCGCAACAGCCCCGAAGGAGATGAGCATGAGCCGATCCAATGAAGACCTGATGCTTTCTGCTAAAGATGGAGATTGCGCGGCATTTGAGACATTAACCAAACGTCACTACATTAATACATTGAACTTTATTTTTCGTTTTGTAAACAACCGTACGCTTGCGGAAGATCTGTGTCAGGAGACGTTCTTGCGTCTTTGGCGAAGCGTGCCGACTTATCGGCCGCTTGCCAAATTCACGACTTTCCTTTATCATATTGCGAAGAACGTCTGTTTGAAGCATCTCGCAAAGGATCAGCGTATCCCTCACTTGTCATCGTTAGACGAGCCGGTTTTTGATCAGAGCGGCAGTAACTACAATTTATCCGAAGAGATTGAAGACAACCGATATTTGCCGGATGAAACCACGATTGCTAAAGAGGCGGACGAAGCTATCCGCACAGCAATTAATGATCTGTCCGAAGAGCATCGGCTCGTTTTCGTCTTAACAGAATTACAAGGGCTATCTTATCAAGAGGTCGCTGAAATTGCGCAGTGCCCGATTGGTACGGTTGCTTCTCGGAAAAACGCAGCGGTCAGACAACTTCAGCGAAGTTTGATGCGATACGTCAGAAGTGCCGGGTAATGAACTCCCCGGTTCCAGTGGGAAATTTTGGAGAGAAAAAGTGGTCAACATTATCTCGATTTGATAAATGTATGTCAAATTTATCAATTGGAGGATGGGAATCTCCAAAGTCATTTTCGTTAGCGGGTATGATCCACGGAATCGAACGTGTGAATCTTATCTGTCAACTCCACTTGGCTCTGTCTGCGTGGCAAACCAACAGTTTGCGTGATGATACCCACTAAACAATGCGCGTCAATACACTCCACAAATACTGGAAGACAACAGCCATCGCCGCGGCTGAGTATGTAGGCAATAACCTGTTGTTCTTGATGGACTACCTGCTGCGTTTCTTGCGCGTGACGGTGTTGCTGTCGATTTGGCGGGTTATCCTCGCCAGCAAAGGCGAAGTTTCAGGAATGACGCTGGAATCCGTGCTCACATACACGCTGATTTCGGAGGTGTTCAGTCAGCAGCTTGCTCCCCGTGTCCGGTTGGATGTCGCGATTTGGGAGGGGTCGATTGCCACCCGCTTCCTGCGCCCCATTGGGATTTTCGGACAGTTCACCGCGGAGATGGTGGGACGGTGGATTTTTGGATTCTGCATATTTTCGCTACCACTGCTCCTCGTTGCACCGATCTTGGGGGTGAATCCGTTGCCCGTGAGTGTAGAAGCCGCCGGGCTGTTCGTATTCAGTTTGGCATTGGCGATTTCCGTCGGGTTAGCTTTGGAGTTCGCCTACGGCGCGTTGATGGTCGCGCTGGAACATAATCTGTACACACTTGATATGGTCCGTAACGCTATCGGTATGGTGCTGTCGGGCGCACTGTTACCGCTCGCGCTACTGCCGTGGGGGCTCGGAGAGATCTTCGCGTGGCTACCTTTCGCCTCAATGGCATCTGCGCCCTTACAGATTTACACCGGGACGGGCGATCCATTCTGGTTAGTCTCGGTGCAGTTTGGCTGGTCTATCATCCTATGGCCCCTCGCGTATGGGTTGTGGCGTAAATATCGCGAAAAGCTGGTGTCTCACGGCGGTTAGGAGGGGCGAATGGATTCAGGCGTTCATCAGTTCAAAAGTTCACCCGCGTTTTACCTGTTACGAATTTTCAAACTCTGGTATATTCATGCTTACATGGATCTCATGTGGGTGACACGAGATCTGAGAAATTGCCTGATCTACTACCTTTCAGATGTCATCCTGAACATTGCTGGCGTGACGGGGACCTTATTACTTGCTGAACGGTTTGAGGGCATCGGATCTTGGACGAAGTTTCAAGTGGTTTTCATGCTCGGTTACGGAATCGTGGCGAGTGGGATAGTGTACACGTTCTTCGGTTACAACATCTCCCACATCAGTCGACGCTTGGGACGCGGGCAATTAGACCACACGCTGATTCAACCCCAGCCGATCTGGATGTGCCTGCTGACGGAGGGATTCAATCCATTTTCGAGTTCGGCAATCCCCATTTCTGGCTTGGGACTGATGGTTTGGGCGGGCGCTAAACTGTCACTGACTTTATCGCCGGGTTGGTTGGCGATGATTGCCCTGAATCTCGTGGCATCTTCAGCAATTATGCTATCCTTTTCCTTCTTGTGGGGAAGTTTGGCGTTTTGGGCACCGCGAGGCGCTGAAGAGATTAACAGTTCAACGAATCGGCTGATGGATGGCCTCAGGCCCTTTCCACTTGATGGTGTAGCTCCTGTCTTATTGAGTAGCATGTTAACAGTTTTTCCCATCGGTTTTGTTGCATGGTATCCGTGCCGTTATCTTTTGGGGCTCGATCCCCGGGCGTGGGGTGGATGCATAACACCGGTGGCTGCGGTTATTTTTGTCGCGCTGACAGCGTTCTTTTTTATGAGAGGATTGAAACATTATGGTCAAACCGGATCGCAGCGATACCTCAGCTTCGGACATCGTCGTTGAATTATCGGGGGTCTGCAAGACATTCCGGCAAAAGCAGCGTTCCGAAAGACTTCGGGATGTGTTTCGCAACCTGTTTCGCCCGACTGTGCGCGAAGTTCATGCTTTACGCAATATTGATTTGCGCATCCATCGCGGAGAGATTGTGGCGTACGCGGGGCCAAATGGGGCCGGCAAAAGCACAACGGTGAAAATCTTGTCAAGTCTGTTGGTGCCTGACGCAGGAACGGCACGGGTGTTAGGCATGAATACGGCGCGCGATCGCATCCGTTATGTGGGCAGGATTGGCGTTGTGTTTGGTCAGCGGACGGAACTCTGGTGGGATCAGCCGGTGGCAGCGAGTTTCGAGTGGAAGCGCGTGGTATGGGACATCCCGCGCGATCGATATAATCGGATGCTCGACTTCGTGAAGGAACTGATGGGGCTTGGTGAGTTTTTCAACAGCTTAACACGCGAACTGAGTCTGGGACAGCGGATGCGCGCAGATCTCGGGCTGGTGCTGATGCACGAGCCCGAGATTCTGTTTTTGGATGAACCGACGATCGGTGTGGATGTGCTTGCGAAGCGGAATATCCTCGAATTCATCAAGGACCTCAACCGGGAGCGGCATGTCACCGTGATGTTGACGAGCCACGATATGTCGGAGTTGGAACAGATCGCTGGGCGGATTGTCATGATTAATCGCGGGCAGATCGCCTTCGATGGCGACTTCAATCGGCTGCGACGTGAATTTGGGGCTCGCCGTCGCCTGCTGATCGAAACTGCCGATCGCTCCCCGCCAGATCTGAAAGGGGCGGATCTAATCAAGAGCGAAGCGGGACGGCACGAGTACATCTTTGACGCCTCTCAGGTGAAGATTCCCGCGCTGTTGGAACAGGCTTCCATACAAGCGCAGATTTTGGACGTTGAGACACACCAAGCGTCAATTGACGACGTGATTGCGGATATTTATGAGAAGTGGCAGAAGTGAGTCTCCCTGAATTTTTCGAAGAATTCCGCCGAGACCCGATTTTATATATCAATGAAATTTCTCGATGGATTCCACTGGTAAAGACGAGGGATGAAATGACACAGATTCGAACCTTCGGACGATACCCCACCCTGGGGGAGATGAAAGCATATTATAATCGAGACGATGTGCTTGATTTTCTGTACGCTGAATCGCGGTTGCGGAATTTTCTCATCGCCTTTCGGAAGCGATCGTGGGAAATTCATCCGACAAGCAAAGCACATCTGCAAGAGATAATCAACGATGTCATTCAGAATCGAATTGAAAAGGCGCACCCAGACGCCTCAGATTCGAGTCCCCTTGCGAAGTTCGATTATCTCTCCTTCCATTCTCCGAACGCTATTACTGTCGGGGATAAGCTGGTGGGGGTTGATCTGGTCTTTGAGGTCGATCTGTCCGGCTGGCGTCGCTCGTTCGAGGCGTTGTCTGGCGTGATTCGACTGCTCGATGATTTCGAGGTGTGCTACCGGATGAAGTACAGCGGCGTGCGTAGTTTGCACCTGATCGTTCCCTTTGAAGCATTTCCCAAGACATTCAACGGTGAGTCGCTACTCAG